>NZ_JAUBOV010000086.1:0-31537 GCF_036700405.1 Microcoleus sp. T3_D1 | reverse complement strand
TTGAGTTACCTCAGTAGATATATTCTTTTTGTTTACTTATCTTAACATAGTTCGGTTTTTTTGCGCCGACCTACTTAGTGTATTGTAAATCAATAAATCGTCGCTGAAAAGCCGCATCAAATACTTCCCCTCTCGCTCCTAATTTTTCATGAATTGTATGGACTTTATTGACAACGTGCGCTAAAATTTTCAACTTAGCATCATTTCACTGGGAAAGTGAAAAAAATCACATTCCGCGCCTGTCCGTGCCACTCTCAACTTCGTTTTTTTGGTCAAGGTGGGCGGGATTCCAAGGAATATCGTACTCAAATCTTATATCTAAAGTCTAGTGACAAGCTGAGTCGTGCAAGCTATTCTCTAGGCAGCTAACGCTGCCCCCGCTTAGCAGCTATTTTAACGCACAAAGATGCAGACCAAAACCCCCACCGATACAGCTAAAAGACGAAATAAAGAAAACGGTTCATCCAAAATAAAACCCAAGGCAAGTGTTACCTTAGAACGAACCAAACCTTTGGTCAAAGATGAGCAAAAAGTTGAAGAAAAATCCGAACACCAGTCCCCCGATAGCGATTCTCCCCAGCTTTTATCACCAGAAATTAAGCTAGTTTGCACCCAAGACAATTTAGCCAACCATCTCGAACTTGTTAGCAAAGCTGTCCCAGCAAAACCCACCCATCCAGTATTAGGAAATGTCCTCTTAGTCGCTTGCAAAAAAACACAGCGAGTCCAACTTACCGTCTTTGACATGAGATTGGCCATTCAAACATCCTTTGATGCCAACGTTCAATCTCCCGGCGACATGACCATTCCAGTCGGACTTCTCAGTGAGATTGTCGGGAAATTCTCGCCCGGAGATATCACTTTAGTCAGTCGCGAAGCCTTGAATCGCGAAGGTGAAGATAGCGAAGATAGCGGGAATAACATCACCTTGCCAGAGGCTGTTAGCAACAGTCCAGTTGCTACCCTAATTGCTGCTTGCGGTCGCTATCAAGTTCGAGGGATTTCGAGTGAAGAATTCCCTGCTATTCCTGAAGTAAAAACAGCGCAAACAATTTGCATCCCCGCTGAAACGTTGAAAGAAGGGCTGAAAGGGTCACTGTTTGCCACCGCTACCGATGAAGGCAAGCACATCCTGACAGGTGTTTACTTCAAAATCTGCCAAGATACCCTCGAATTTGCTGCCACAGACGGCCACCGTTTGGTTGTCCTCAATACTTCAATTCAAGGTTTTTCTAAGAAGAAACAAGCGGAAATTGCACAGCCTCTAGAGCTTACAGTCCCAGCTAAATCGCTCGCCGAACTGGAGCGAATTTTATCGAGCAGGACATCCGCTGACCCAGTAGAGCTTTCTTACAGCACTGAGAGCGCTCTGGTAGAATTCCGGTGGGGAGCGCAGCGCTTAGTAACGCGCTGTTTAGAAGGCACATACCCAGCTTATCCCGATTTATTGCAGCAGGATTTCCAACATCAGATAACGCTGGAAAAAGCACCTTTCATCAAAGCTATAGAGAGAATTGCTGTGCTGGCAGACAAGAAAGAAAAAACGCTCAGCATCCGCATTAATAGCGAAGCACAGCAAGTGTCACTGTCGCTTTTCAGAGAATTTGGAAACGGTTTGGAACAGATGGCAGCGCACGTTAACTCAGACAGCAATTTGTCAATTTCATTCAACATAAAATACCTGTTGGAAGGTGCAAAAGCGATCGCTAGTTCCCAACTCCAAATGCACCTCACTCAGCGCGACGGCCCCGCCATTTTAGTTCCTGCTGGCAACCGCTCCAAGCCCAACATCCTAATGGATGCCAAATACTTGTTAATGCCGATTTTCAAAGACTGATGTCTTTTGCAAAAAAGGCTCGCTTGGCAGAAGTAAAAATATTGAGTTTTTTACTTCTCTCTTCTTCTGAGTGCAAACTCCGCAAATATGACTCTAATTCTCAGCAAACAATTACACCTAACCATTCAATCATGTACGCAGCATTACCTCAAAAATACCGCCCTCGTAGCTTGTCTGAACTGGCCGGACAGGAGTACATCCAAAGGACACTTTCCAATGCGGTCAAAACTAATAAAATTGCTCCGGCTTACTTGTTCGCCGGCGAACGGGGAACGGGCAAAACTTCAACGGCCCGCATTTTAGCTAAATCTCTCAACTGCACCAGTGCAGACAAACCCACAGTAAAGCCGTGCGGCAAGTGCCAATCCTGCCGCTCGATTGAAAAAGGCAGCAGCTTAGACGTTGCTGAAATTGACGCGGCTTCCCACAACGGCGTGGATGACGCTCGCGCCCTGATCGAGCGATCGCACTTCGCACCAGTTATCAGCCGCTACCGAGTGTTTATTTTAGATGAAGTTCACTGCCTGAGTTCCCAAGCTTTTAACGCTCTTCTAAAATGTTTGGAAGAACCTCCGCATCATGTAGTGTTCATCTTGTGTACAACAGAGCAACACAAAGTGCTGCCAACAATTAACAGCCGCTGCCAAACGTTTCTGTTTCGATCGCTGCCAATCCCAGCCATTGTCAAACAGCTAACAATGGTAGCTGAGAAAGAGTCAATTGCAATTGCCGAAGCAGCTAAAATTGCGATCGCCCGCGCCGCGAATGGCGGGATGAGGGACGCCTTGCAGTTGCTCGACCAGTTGAGCTTATTAGGAGAGGAAATTACCAGTTCTCACGTATTGGAGCTGTCAGGGCGGATACCGGAGTCGGATTTAGTTGCAATTTTGAAATCGACCCGCACCGGCAACGCGCTGAAGCTGCTGCAACTGTCCCGCGAACTCATTGACAGCGGGAAAAGCCCTAAAATGCTGCTGGCGTCGCTGCTAGCCTGCTACCGGGACTTGTTGCTTGCAACGAGCGTGCCGGACTGTTCGCTGATGCTAGTTAGCGGCATTTCGCACTCGGCCCTGATGGAAATTGCCTCTGCTTGGGACTGCAATGCGATCGCTGCTGGCCTCGAACAGTTGCAGGCTTCGGAATGGCAGCTCAGCAAGAGCGCTCACCCAACGCTGTGGCTGGAACTCTGCTTGCTGGGATTGGCGAGGATACCACAATTAAAACCCTACGCCGCAGAGAACGCTCTTGCTAACCCCTGGCAGCCCGAGCGCACCCAGAAGCTGCCCAGTACCTCCAAGTTGCGATCGCCCCGTTCCAAGGAGCGAGCCATTTGGGAAAAAGTGCTCTCAGCAACTTCTGAGAAGAACCGCGCTTTACTCTGTGCTGCTTCCCTGGTAGCACTGACGGAAAAGAAAGCGGTGCTGGCCGTGCCCGCCCAATACCTGGACAAGTTCAACCGGAACGCAGCTAAGGTGCAGAAGATATTTCTGGCTGCAACGGGCGTCCGCTATCAAGTGTCGTTCGAGGAGAAGAACGGATGATTAGTTTGCTGATAGGGGATGACCTCCACGCGATTCACAAAAAGCTTTCTGCCTTTAAAAAGAACCTCGACCCCGCTTGGATTGGCTTCAATTATCACCGCTTTGATGCTTCGGCATTGAATGAGGCGGTTGACTGCGCCTTAACTCCCGCCTTGGGAACGGAAAAAGCAAAGTTAGTGGTGATAGAAGGGTGTAATTTCAAACAGTTTACTGAAGAGGCGCTGGAGGTTCTCCAGTTGCTCCCGCAGGTGCCGGAAAAGACGCACCTGGTTTTTGTAGCGCCTTCCATTGACAAACGCCTGAAGGTGGCAAAATTCTTGCTTTCTCAAGCTAAGCTGTTCGAGTTTGACCTTATTCCCCCCTGGCGAACGGATCTCATTGCCCGATCGATCCGAACTCAAGCTTTGGCAATAGGGCTGTCGCTGAACTCAAATGCTATTGATTACTTGGCGGTTGCGATCGGCAACAATCCTGCCCGCGCTGAATCAGAATTACACAAGCTGGCAACTTACAGCAGGGGTGCGAACCTCACTTTAAAGGAAGTGAGAGCGCTGGTTCCTTCAACTACTCAAAATAGCCTTCAGCTTGCCGAAGCGCTTAGGGAAAATAGCTGTAAGAGAGCCGTTTATTTGCTGCTTGAACTTTTGGCAATAGGAACTTTCCCGCTGGCGATTTGTGCAACGCTGATTACTCAATTTAGAACTTGGTTGTGGGTGAAAGCGGCGATAGTTGGAGGAGTTAAGCAAGATGCTGAAATTGCCCGGATTTGTCAAATTGCCAACCCAAAGCGAGTGTACTTTCTGAGAAAAGAAGTAGCTGCTGCTTCCCTAACATCTCTTGCGGCTGCGATGTCCCTGCTGCTTGACTTAGAGGGTTCGCTGAAGCTTGGGCGTAAAGGGGATTCCATGTTGCCTGCAATTCTGGCGATCGCCCAACTCTTTCCTCCTAAGAAAGCAAGGCTAACAAAGTAGGAGCGATGTAGAAGTGATGTAGGGGCGATGTAGAAGTGATGTAGGGGCGATATAGGGGCGAGCGCGAGTGTTCATTCCCCTCGTTTAACTAATGCAAGAAGTTAAACGGGGGAAATTTTTATTTTTTTACCAAAACACATTATAAAACTTATTAATTAAACTAAAGTCACTCCAATGTTAATGCTTGCTACTAAAAAAAAAACCCTCACAGAGATGCCAAAAATGTGGAAAAATTCGTAATGAATGGGCTAAATCCTCCAACAGCCATTATGTTTCTAGTAATTGTAAGTCTGAAATACAACGTGATAAAGGCTCTGTTATAATTAATTTTAATTACTTCTCCATTTTTAATCAAAAACGATATCATAATAATCAATAATTAGTTAAAAATATTTAAAACACAATAGTCTTTTATTATACCATAATGTAGCGCATTGCTAGTTTAAGAAATATGCTATTCTAAGAATGTAAAAGTAGCGAACCTTTTGACAGTGAAGGCGACCTGCCGATACAGCCCGCGCCGCCCCGACAGAGAATAACCCCAGCTTTCTGTTAGGAAACCTTATTGGGTTTAGCAGGCAAAGGTACAAAGCCCCAATCCCCAAATAAACAACCAGGGCTATCCAAATGAATAAAAATGAAACTGTGTCGCTCTCAGTCAGCGACGCGATTCAGCATATTGGTCTTGACCAACTCAAGCCTCACCCTCGCAATGAGGAAATTTACGGGTGCACTGAAAGTATTGCTGACCTGGTAGAGTTGATCCAACTCAAAGGCTACGTCCAACCGCTGACCGTCAAAACAGATGGCACGATCGTCAGCGGCCATCGGCGGTGGAGGGCGCTAGCAGCGCTGGGCTGGAAGTCTGTCCCAGTTATTGTCTGCCACTTCCAGACTGAAGATGACGAGCTCTTCGTCTTGGTGGCAGAAAACCGCCACCGCCACCAAAGTCCAGTACAGAGAATTCGGGAAGGAATTGTCGTGGAGCCTATAGCTAGAGAGCTGAGGAACAGACACGCTGCTAAGAAAGCTCGCCACCAAGCTGCTGGCTCAGCAGAGCCGCCCTTAAAGGACAACCAGCAACCGCTGATGGAAAATTTTCCATTGAACCCGATCGACTTAGGTCTGACTCCAAGGGAAATGGAACTAACGGAAAATATTGTGGCGGCTATAGTCGGCTTGGGGTGCGGCAGGAACTACAGGAAAGGGCGCATTGCCGTCAAAGCTGCCGACGAGCTCAAGAGAGACAGCCCCGAATTGGCTGCAAAGTGGTTGGACATTATTAATAACCACAGCATAGATGTAGGGTATCAACTTGCGAAGATGCAGGAGGACAAGCGAGTAGTGGCGTTGGCGGCGCTCTCGTCGGGAGCAGCGAAAAGCCCGAAACAAGCTAAAGCTCTGATTAAGGCTGCTTTGAGAAAATCTTCCGCCTCGAAGAAAACCGAGGGCAGCAGTAGTAGCGAGGGGGTTCAAGAAGGCGATTGCGGTGGAGAATGTAAAACTTGCACTCCTTGCGAACCAATTACGGATGAGGGAGTCAAAACGCGCTTTGGTCCAGACAGCGCGGGGGCATGGGTTATTGTCAAAATCCCTTTTATTCCTAAAGAAAAAATAGCGGAAAGGAAGTGGAATGGATTTTGGGGCCGGATTGTGGAAGTTGGAGCGACTTTGAAAGTCGATATGGGTTCAGAGGTGGTATCGCTCCTTCAATCGGATGTGGTGGCGATATTGAACCCAACGCCGAGTTTTTGCTCAATAGCTGAGCGGATTCTCAGGCTGCAAAGCTTCGGCACGGTGTACGAGTTTGGGAAAATCGTCTTGAACAGGATGCAGAGAAAAGTGGTTTGGGATGCAGCAGCGCTAGCTTATCTGGATGCTGTGGAACAGGTGGAATTGGCGCGGCGGGCGATCGAGCAGGCTTTGTAATGAGGCTCTCGTTTACTGGCACTAAATTCGTAATTAGCGATAGGTTTCTTTAATTCCGAATTATTGGGGCATTAGCTTGTACCTTTAATTACGAATTATTCAGTCACCCCTCGTTGGGGCGATCGCACAACTAGAATTTGTTTGCGTACTCGCGATCACCCCCACAATCTTATCCTTTACGCGGCAGACGGTAACTCTTCAACTTCTTTCCCCAAAAACCGTTCGTTGACGATTTCCCTGTAAGCCTCTAAATCCGGCTGCCAATTTTCCAAAAGCTTGTACAAGTGTTGCAGTTTCTCGCCTTCTAATTCCCCTGCAATCTCATACTGGAAGCTGCCGGAAAACAATACTGCGGGAGTTGGTTCGGCATCTTGCAGTTGCAACAAAGCTTCGGCAACGCTTAAGTTAAGTTCTCCTTGTTCCAGAGAGTAAACTAAATTGACAGCAGCTTTTACGGGAGCTTTCCCTACATCAGACCAAGTGCCTTTCGAGAGTAAAGTGGAGGTGATGAACTCGCGCGCCGCATTTTCATCTCCCCCTTCAAAGGTGACGAAACTTCTCGGATTGATGCTCAAATTTTGATAGTCGGTGCGGGGTAGTGCTTCAACGTACTTGCGGATAATGGCAGGAATTTTTACGTCTTCTTGTGATTTTGTAGAGAGAGATTCGATGAAGGTGATGGCGTTCGATTGGGCGACGATATTGATGCCGTTGGTGAAGGCAACCTGAGAGATTTGGGGGCTGAAAACGGGAGGGCGGGCGAGTTCCCAATCGGCGGGGACGATGCCGCTGTATTTGAGGAAATCCGAGTTGAGGAGGGTGGGAGAGTGGTTTTTGGCCGTCAGGGCTAAAGCTAATTCTTGGATGGTTACTGTGGGTGTCATGGCTGTTTGTAGAGCGATATTATGTTAAATTTTATACTGTGCAGGTTGTCTTTGTACAGGGGGAAGTTCGTTTGCGATCGATGTTGGGTTTTTGGTAGCGAGAGAGGATTAGCAGCAGTTGCGAGGGAACTTTCTGAAAGTCCATCTGAGGGCAAAATTTTATGCCCAAAGCTTCGCGATGGCTCAAATGGGCTGTACTCGGATACTGCTTGAAATATTCATCGCCAATGCGCGGTGCTTTGCATCCGCAAAAAGCACCGCGCATTGAGGGTCAGCCGTAATCGCCCAATCTCTAACCTAATATCCTCAATATTTTTTTTAGTCTGCAATTACTTAATTCAACAAGATGGGTGTTGCGCGCTGTTCATCAACATCAATCCGAAAGAATCCCTCTGAGGGATAATAATAACGGATAGCGTCCTCCCAGCCCAAATCAGGCACCCAGAAAGGATGCTCCCCAGTAGTAGAAATCACCTCTCCATCCACATAAAAATCTACCAGCGCATCAGTTTCCCGCACAAACATATGCAAAACCTGCCACGCCTCAATTTCCCCCGGAGTAGTTTGGTAGTGTGTAAATTCTCATCAGTGACGCTGGTGATGCGACCGAACTGGTCGTAACCCATCAATATTTTATCGCCATTTTGGAAAGTTGTTTCAACTTTCTGCCCGTATTCATCGTATTTATAACGAATGCTGCGACCTAATGCATCAGTAACTCGAACTAAATTGCGACGCTTGTCGTATTCAAACTCCGTGCGTTCGTTTAAAGCATTAATAACAGCTTTGATTTGGCTGTAAGCATCGTATTCGTAAGTAGTGGTTTGATTGAGTTGGTTGGTTTCGGTTTTCAGCCGTCCTTGTGAGTCGTAGGTCAGCGATAAGCGAAAATTATCGAAGTAAATTGTTTCTTGAATTCAGGCTTTGTCATCGTAAACATAGCGGATTGTACGATTTTTGGAGTCATACTTCATCCATTGGGTATAAGTTTGACCGTTCAGGTTAAATGTGGAGTTAGGTTCATAGGGATGTTGATTTCGGCTGACCAGTAGATTTTATGTAATTGCAACAATCGTGCAGCGGACAATCTCCACAGCGGGGAGTTTTAGCCGTGCAAACTATTGCTCCGAAGTCTAACAGCGTCAAGTTCCACTTTCCTACATCTTTATCGGGGGCAACTTGTTCTGCTGCCTTCCAGAGCAGCTTGCAGCGCGATTTGACTCGGTTGCCCTGCAAGCCAAAAAAACGTTCCAATATGCGGGCAACGTTGGTATCGAGTACCGCTTTTGGTTGGGAGAAAGCATGGGCGCAGATGGAACGCGCCGTGTACAAACCGACTCCGGGGAGTTTGAGCAATTCAGATTCCGTGTGGGGAATTTTGCCGTCGTGTTGTTCGAGGATGATTTGCATTGACTGGCAGAGTCTTTCGGCTCGAAAGTGCAAGCCTAAAGATTGTAAAGCGACAGCAACTTTTTCTATAGGCGTTGCGGCCAGAACTGCTAAGGTAGGATAGCGGGAGATAAAGGCTTCATAAACGGGAGCTGCTGTTGAGGCTACCGTTTTTTGCAGCAAGAATTCAGCGATAAAAATGGCGTAAGGGTCGCTCGTGCGCCGCCAGGGAAAGTCGCGCAGGTTTTGGGATGCCCAGGCTTTGAGTTGGTTGTGAAACCAATCGATTTTTGCTGTTTCGAGATATTCCGCTTTCTCAGAATTGGAAAGTATGTTGGTCATAGCGCTTATCATCATATAGCTCAAGATAGATCGCTTAAAATTCTCCCACCGTTTTCAAAATAGGTGCGGAGCCACTCTAGGAAGTCTCGTTTAAACAGTTCGTACAATTCAAAAAAATTGTTAAGAGCATTTTTTTCATTTATCCAATGTTTGCCCAAATGATTCGATAGGATCGTTGTCTCTCTCATAACAAGTCAATTAAGCTTTTACCTTTATTGCAAGAGGAGGTGCGAAGCTTTTCTAAAAATTCGGCTGACAATTTATCGACCTTTTTCAGATTTTGTAAGTCTTCCATTTCCTTGGCAACTTCCTGCTTGGCTAGCGGATCGTTGGCAATTGGTTCCAACATATCTTGAGAGTTTTTTAATTCGTATAGCTTGTCTCTTTGACCAATAAATCCCTCAATAGTGTCAAATCTAGCATTTCGCACTACTCCAATAATATATTTAGAGTCCGATGTTAGTAGGGCGGTCAAAGTAGAGTATAGTGCCGAAATAGTGAATTGAGCTTCAAAAAGGTAATAAGCATCACAAAATTCATCTGAATCCGAGTCCGGCCAAACACCTTCACCGTCAATTTTTTCCATTAATTTACGAATTTTTGACTGTGCGATTGATTTCTGTTGTAGAATTAGCCAAACTTCATCCAGCACTTCTCTTAGTAAAGAGGGCTGTCCCCAATTCGCCATTCGAGAAAATTTATCGTACATTGGCAGCATTCTTTCACAAATAGAAGCGGCAAAAGCTACTTGGTGAAGATGAGACAGTTGTTTTAGCTCTTGTTCTAAAGTATCGAGTTCAAAAAAATGACTGCTCATGATAGATCGATTAAACTTCGACCACCATTGTAAGAAGAAGTACGCAGCCACTCCAAAATTTCTCGATCTAAAATCTCTATCTCTTTTAATCGTCGTAAATCCTCTGTTTGTTTCGCCATTTCTCGAACTGCAAGTCGGTGATTGGCAACTACCTGCTTGTATTTTGTCATATCTCGCGATTGCAGTAGGCTGAAAGTTTCATCGAAATTGATAAAGGCATCAATCGTATTGGTAGCGCGCTCAGCTACTTTAAGAATAGCTTCCGGTGTTGGATTAAGACAAGCTTCGAGAGTATTGCACAATGCAAAAGCTGCTTCCTGCGCTTCTAAAGCATATCCAGCACCAAAGTCATCTGAGTGGGGAATTATTAGATCGCTATCGCACTCATTTATTAATTGAGAAACTCTGGTTTTATCTACTGAATTGTTTTGTAGAAATTGCCAAAGTTCATCCAATGCTTGCCTCAGAACATAAAAATTGCCAAAATTTTCGCTCTTTGAGAATGCGTTGTAGTTGGGAAGTAACCTTTCGCAAATAGAAGCTGCAAAGGCGAGTCTCTGAAAAGAAGGTATGAATTCCAGTTCTGTTTCTAAAAAACTAAAATCAAAAAAGTTGAGCTGCATTTTTTCACCATCCATTAGTGGTAGCCCGAGTGGAAATCAGCCGTGACTCAACCAACTTGTTTGAATATCAGACCTTCTAACCCATTATTTTCAACGCAATCCTTAAAAGTTTGTGAAACGAGCGCTCGATTTAACTCGGGTAGTCTAAAAATATTTCTATCGCCTATACACCCGTCTTTAAAAGCAAAAGAATCTATTACCGTCACACGACCGCTATGAGAATTTCTCCCTACTACAGAACGCGAATGATCCAGGCAGTCAACTACATCTAAGACTTTGATTGCAAAATACCGCTCGCCAGTAGTAGTACATACTACTGGCAGTAACTCTACACTTTCACCCATAATTGGCTGTAGAATCCTCGCAGCTCTTTCGCTCAATGTCAGATGAAGTGCCACAATAGATGGAAAATCACCAGGTTTTCCTTTACTATAAACTTCAACAGGAATGGGCTGCCAAACTTCGGGAACCTCATACCAATGAAGGTCTCCCAGAAAATGCAGAAGTAGGATTTCGTCCTCCTCATTTACTGCCAGAAGGCTATCATAAATATTAGCCTCTGGTTTGGGATTATATATATTCATAAAATTTACTCCTTGATATTAGGGAAACGTCTTTGCTAGTATTTCAGCTTTAATAGCCCGCAATTCAGCTTCTACCTCAGCTTTGGAATCCAGAAGAACAATTCTACCAGCTACTTCAAGAATTGCGCGGTCTGTGTGAAGTCCACTTTTCCGATGCTCATCCTCAGTTAGTCGCACTCCATTCAATGCGCTGTTAATATCAATTCCGTAAGATTTAAGTATCTGGCGAGCAGCCCTGGCTAGGGGATCACCGCTAGGAACAAGATGATGTGCCTCATCGCCAGGATTAAATACCTCACCCGCAGCTTGCATATTCTTACGAAGTTTTGCAGCGTTTGAGCTTGACGATTCAAAAACATAATTATCCAAATACTCCTTAAGCCCCAACAGTGGAACCCGCGTAATCAAAGGCTCCGGTTTCTCAGGATTCGGCATCGGGAAAGGCTCAGGAGACGGAGGAAAACCATCCGCAGGTGGCCTGTTAATCAAAATCTCCGGTTCCGACGGGCGAGGCACTGGAAAAGGAGGCGGTGCGGGCGGAAACTCGTTCGGCGTTCCTTCCTTGAACGCGAATACAGTCGAAATTATAGGCTGGGCGATCGCAATTCAAATTTAAATTGCTGAATTTTTCTTTTCAATAATAAACTCTTCTAGTAATTCAAAAAACACATCTAGAGCATGTCTCTCGTCTTCTGAATAAAATAAAACTACGGTAGCCCATGATTGAGTTGAACTAATTTTAAATCTTTTTTGCAGCCATTCTTGAAAACCAGCAAACTCTTGTTCTTGTTGTGTTATAGGCAAATTTAGTTCGCGTCGAGCATAATTGTATCCATCCAAGAATGCTTGAAGATGAAAAATAGACCGTTTTCCAAAGTAAGCAGGAGGTCTTTTTTTGATTTTCTCTAATAAATCGTACAAATTGTCCATCCGATCCTCTAATGTAATTCAATTAAAGCTTGCATAGAAAATTGTGACATATTTTGCGGAGGTGGAGCAGATTTCTCTGTCAATTCCTCCGTCTATCCTGCTCACTACCGCTTAAAATGGCTCCGTATCTTCGTGCAGAGTTCCTGGGGTAAATATATTATTTCGCCACTCAGCCTTGGGAATACCCCTAGGATTGAAGTTGTCAAAAACCAACTCTTCTCCTTCTATTATAATCGAAATTGCATCATGATAAGAATTGTTTGTAATTTGTCTGTTTTGAGCATCATCATACATGTATGGACTACCAGTAGTTGTCAAGTTGATTCGCGTACCTTGAATTCCTTGGCTAATCAAGTATTCTTGTATAGCGTTAGCACATTCTCTACACTGACCTACTTTATATCTCTGTGCGATTCCGCTAACAACCCTCCTTAAATCGCCACTCTGAAAAACATAATTATCCAAATACTCCTTAAGCCCCAACAGCGGCACCCGCGTAATCAAAGGCTCAGGTTTCTCAGGCTGTGGCATCGGGAAAGGCTCGGGAGACGGAGGAAACCCATCCGCAGGCGGCCTGTTAATCAAAATTTCCGGTTCCGACGGGCGAGGCACTGGAAAAGGAGGCGGTGCGGGTGGGAATTCGTTCGGCGTTCCCTCCCTGAAAGTGAACATAATGTTCATCACGGGCGGGACGATCGCAACCAAAGCACCAGCAGTTGCGATAAGACTGAGTAGGCTATCCATCGAAAGAGTAGAAAGACCGCTAGGATCTATCGCATTAACCGGATTGGCATGAGCATACAAATAATTATGCAAGCTCATCGGATCGTTCATCCAGCCCTCAAACGGGTCTTGGGATGCAAACCGACCCCGATACTGATCGTAATACCGCTGCCTTAAATAATAACCCCCCAAATTCGAGTCATACTGTTCCCCCGCAAACAAATAATTATTAACCGTGCTTCCCGTGCGCCCGATTAAATTGCCAAAAGCATCGTAATTGTAAACATCCGTAACCCCACCAACACCATTCATCAAACCCCTCGTACTGCCCAAACCATCAACCAAATAGTACGAATCATTAACCCCCCTCTCCTGAGAAATCAAATCCCGCCCGTAAACATAACTCGCACCCAAAGAATTATTAACCCGTTCCTCCAAAACCTGAGCGTAATCCCGATTGCCGTCAACCAAATAGTCAGTCTTCACCCCATTAACAGTCTTGCTAACCCGAACTCCATCCGCATCGTAACTGTAAGCAACTGTATCCCCATTAGAGCTTTGCACTCCAACCAAACGATTCTCTTTATTCCAACTGTAAGTTACAGTTTCAACAACATTACCAGCAGCATCCTTCTGAGTCCGAGTTCGAGTATTCCCATTATCATCGTAGCCGTACTCGTAAGAGCGGACGACAACATTATTCTGCTTCAACTCCTCCCTTTGCAGGCGGTCGTTGCCGTCATAAACATAAGTCGTAACTCCCCCAACAGAATCATTCCGACTCAAGCGATTGCCAACAGAATCGTAGGTGTAACTAACCGTCCGATTTCCTGCAACAGGGTCGGTTATCGTCTCTTTTGTCACCCGATACAAATCGTCATACTCGTACTCAACCTTGCGACCGTTCAACTCAGTAACAGCGCGGCGGTTCCCCGCAGCATCCAAGGTGTAATCGAACTTAGAAAATACCGTTCCCTGGCGGCTGTACTCCAGCAACTTAAGCTGATTCAAATCGTCGTAAGTGCGAGTTTCAACAACACCATTCGGGAATTGGGTCCGCGACAGATTGCCAACCGGATCGTAGAAATAAGTCGTCAGTCCACCATCCGGGTCAGTTACCGTTTTCAAACGATTTTTTTCATCGTAAGTGTAATCAGTAGTACCGGAAGGAACAGCAACCGAAGTGATATTTCCCGCAGCATCGTACCCGTATTCAATCGTCGCAGTGTTGGGTGTATAAGGCCCGGTAGGGTCAGTGCGAGAAATCAACCTATCTCGCTCGTCGTACTTGTAACTGGTCGTACCCCGACTGTCAACAATGCTGGCAATCTTTCCAGTAGGAGTATAAGCGTACCTGACTGGATTTTGACTGCCCACAGAAGGCGCAGAACCCGAATCGTAATCGTAAAAAACGCTGTTGCCGTTAAAATCCGTCAGCCCGATAACATTCCCAGCCCCATCGTAATAAGTTTCCGACCATTTTTCATCGGGCAAAATTGTAGCTAAGGGGCGACCTACCAAATCGTACTCGTATTCAGTAACGCGAGTATTGGCATCTTTAACGCCAGTCAACCGACCTGCTTCATCATAACTGTACTCAGTCCTGAGTTCAATTAATCCAACACCCGGTTGATTCAAATTTTGGACGACAGCAGTCAATTTACCTGCTGCATTGTACTCGTATTTCGTTACTTTACCGTTGCGGTCAGTGGAACTAACGCGCCGTCCCAAAGCATCGTAAGTTGCGGTTGTTTTAGTATTGTCCGGGAACCGAGTTTCTGTGAGTCGATCTAATTCATCGTAAACAAAAGTAGTGGTACGGTTGCGAGCATTTGTTTCGCTAATCCGGCGGCCTGCTGCGTCGTATTGGTAAACAGTTTTCGGATTGTCTGCAAGAGTATCGGGCGTGCCGTCTGGGTAGATAATTTCGACAAGTTCGTTGTTAGCATTGTAGCGGTATTCGATGCGATTTCCCCGCTCGTCAATTTCAGCTTTGACATTGCCATTTTTGTAATACTCGACTTGGGTTCTGGGGTTATCTAACTCATTTGCAGGAGTTTTATCGGGGTAAATTGTTTCGGTCAAGCGACCCGCGTCATCATATTTGTATTGAGTAACGCGACCCAATTCATCAGTTCTAGTTACCAAGCGACCTGCTGCGTCGTAAGTGTTGTTAAGTTTCAGGTTTTTGGTAGGATCGTTGGGATTTTTATCAGGATAAATAATATCTTCCAACTGTCCTTTTTCATTGTAAACGTACTCAGTCCGGCGTCGCGAGCCATCAACAACAGCCGTGCGGTTGTCGTTAGCATCGTATTCGTATTTAGTGAGATAACCCTCGGCGTCAATGACGGATTCTACCCGTCCTTCTGCATCGTATTTCCACTCGGTAACTAACTCTTCTAACCCGTAAGGAGTAGTTACTTTTCTCGTTTCGGTCAACCGCTTGCCTAAATTGTTGTAGGTGTAAGTAGTGTCGTTGCCTTCTGCATCTGTTTGGCGAATCAAATTGCCGGAATTGTCGTATTCATAGCGGGTAATTTTGTTGTTAGCATCTGTTGTGGAACGGCGCAGACCCCTTGCATCATAACTGTGCTGGGTAATTTTCCCCGCAGCATCTTTTGTTGACAGCAAATTCCCACTCGGAGAATAGGTGTAAGTCGCAGTATTCCCCAGGGCGTCGGTTTCAGTCAAAACCTGTCCCCGACTGTTATAAGTCCACCGCGAAACATTCCCTAACGGGTCTTTTTCAGTTAACTTATTTCCCCGACTGTCATAAGTCCACTCAGTAGTTTGCCGCACTTCAACCGGATTGGCGGCAGCATTCAACTCAGTGGTAATTACAGTCTCAGTCAAGACATTATTATCCGGATCGTAAGTCCTGTCAATCCGCTTTCCTAACGGATCGACTTCAGTCAAAACGTTCCCGCGATTGTCGTAAACGTAAGTAGTTTCCTTGCCAAAAACATCCTTAACTTTCTGAATAGAATTATTCGGATCGTAAACCAACTCCACCGCCGAACCATTGGCATCAACCATCTGTTTGAGGCGACCTTGTTCATCGTACTCGGTCTTGACTCCACTGCGTCCCAACGGGTCGATAACTTCAGTTAAAAAGTGCGGTCTGTCCTCATCTTCATACTCAAACCGAGTTGCATTATTCTCCCTATCCTTAACAGCAACCAAATCCCCTTTCGCATCGTATTCGTACTTAACCTTCTTCCCATCCGGGTCAACAACACTGACAATCCTGCCTGCTGCATCCCTCTCAAAAGTCACCGACTTACCCGTACTGCTAGCAATCCCCGCATCGCTAAAAGTCAGCTTATTCCCATTCGCATCAGTAGCAGTCAATAAATCCCCAGACTTCGCATCAATCTCGTAAACAAGTCCTTCCTGCGTCGTCAACACATACACCCCACCAAACGCCGGATTTTCAGGATTGAAGGGCTGCCCGTTAACCCCGTAATACTCGCCGTACTCATTCCGTATCAAATTCGCATCCTTAACCGTCAGAGTCACCGTCGAACCCTTCTGAGACTCAAAAGCCGGTTTGTACATCGCAGCCCCCGGCCCAGCAGCCCCTAAATACTGATTCAGATGATGCGGAGTCGGCTTGAAGGTAAAGGTTTCCCGCTTACCACCGGGTAACGTAATAAACACCTTAGTCTTGCTATCAAATGCTACGGTATTGATGCCCAACTCTTCGTAAATCGGGTCAGCCTTCAAAGAAGTCTTCAAATCGGTATCCCGGAACTCCATCCGCCAGCCGTAGCCAAAATCATCACTGTTGTTGGCATTCAAAGAATCGTAAGTCCGAGTCACGTTAATCGGAATTCCCGCCACCGGAACCGTCAAATCAGTAAACGACAACCGGAAATTCCCCAACTTCAAATCGCCCGCAACATTCACCGTCCTTTCAGTAGTAGAACCGTTACCGTTGGTATCGAAAGCAGTGAACTTGAGAACGTAAGCGCCGTTAGCCAAAACAGTCGGGTCAAAAGTCGCAACCGTTCCGTTAGTGACAGCAGTCGTTCCCCGATAAACCTCCTTAAATCCTCCGCCATCGCCCGGAATTTGCCCGCCACCAACCGGGGCTACTTCCAATGTATAGTAAGCTAAATTGCTGTCGCTAATTGTGCCAGTAATATTGAATGGCGCGGTGATTTCTGCATCATCTTCCAGGGCGATATTTATAACAGGCGCGTTGACATCGGTGGGGTCAATTGCTGCTACAGTTTGAGTGGCAGTTCCGGCATTTCCAGCCGCATCTTTAGCTGTCGCAACTGCCGTTAAATTTTCTAAATTATTTACCTTGACAGATGCTTGACCTTGTGCATCCAACACTACAGGAGTGCCGTTGATAGTCAAACCCAAAGATTCAACTTTCACGTTATCGACAGCATTGACGGTAAACGTGACCGAATCTCCAACATCGACGGTATTGTTACTAGCAATTAAACTTACTTTCGGCGCAACAGTATCGGCGACAACGCTTAAATTGTAAGAAACAGTAACGCTTTCGCCAAAAGTATAAACTAAAAGGGAATTTCTTCATCAAGCTCGGGAAATTTAGCAGCCAGTTTATCCCAGGCTTGACTTGCTGCTTGTTTTACCCTACCATCGCTATCCCGCAAAGCATCAATTAGAGTATCTGCTGCTCTTAAATCTCCGATTTCACCTAACGCCCAAACTGCCATATGTCGTACTTCATTCTCACTATTTTGTAAAGCTTCGATGAGAGGGTAAGTTGCTCGTTCATCTTTGATTTGACCTAGAGATACTGCTGCCCAATATTGAGTCATCCAGTTATCGTTTTTTAAAGCATTAATGAGAATTTCCACAGCCCCAGCATCGCCTAATTCTCCCAAAATCCTGGCTGCTAATGCTTGGATGCCTAAATCATCGTCAGTCAAAGCTGGTTTTTCTAAAACCCGAATTAGCGGTTTTACAGTTCTTGGATCTTTTAGCTTCATTAAATCTGCTGCTATGTCTGTCAAGGATTGCAAAGACAATTCTGGTTGCAGCTTTTCCAGTAGTGAATCTACGATTTCTGAATTGTGTTCGCACCATATTTGATGAGCTTTTTGATAATCATTAACTACTGTTACTGTACAATCTTCATGTTTAGTTACGGAATAAGCTCCTGTTTCATAACACTCTGCTATCGTTGTCATCATGCTGGTGAGGCTGGTATATTTCTGGGTAATGTCCTCAGTGTCTTTGTGATAGGCGAAAATTATTTGACTGGTTTCTTGGCTGTCGTCAACAAATACAAAACCTCCGACTTCTCCTATATAACAAAAAAATATTTCTAGCCAACTGGAACTATGTATATCTTTCCAGCGTCTATAATCAATTAGCTTTGGTCGATAGTTACCTATAGCAACTTCTAGAGGATAAAAACTAAATTTATTAAAGATGTAAGCAACATGCTCTAACTCTGGACTATCTCCAGAAACGTTCCAGGCATCATATGCAGAACCGTTTTTCCATTTGTAGAGTTCGTAAAGTTCTTCTGGAAATTGAGCTGGCAAATCCTTAACAAGTTCTTCAATTTCACTGTCAGACAATCCTGGTTGTAATAATGAAACAGCTTTTGGCTTGTGTTTTTCTAAGTATTCGAGAATTCGGTTTAAAGCTTGAGTTAAGGTTGACATGGGAAGATATTTTTATCAAATTTAGAGATTGCCTTCGATTTTTTAGCGGAAAAATCTTTCATGTAGCGATTCTTCCGCTCTATGAGGTATGTCAGATTATGTTGTGAATGCCGGAGTTTTTTTATAGCCTTGGTATGTACCTCCAAAAACTCAATAAAAGCGACGGTTGTTTAAAAGGGAGGTTCGAGATTACCACTCTACAGAGAACGGTAATTTCCATTCCTATCTATCCAATACGAGAATGTACTCGATTGTGTATCTACGCCAAACCAGGCTCTAAGCGGATGGTTTGCATAAATGGAGGCATATCGATAAAAATCTCTGAGGTAACGACCTTGGAGCTCGTTTTCATTTTGAGGAACAAGTTTTAGCGAAACACTGCCACGATTGTAATTGATTCTCCCTCCTTGTAAAGTTGAGGAATAAGGATATTCATCACATTGCTTTCCATAATAGCGAGGATTTCTTCCATAAGGGTTCCAGTAGCAGTCTGATTCCCTTGGCACATTATACCAACCTATGGGAGGATATTTAGCTCCGGGGTTTTGTTGAACAATTTCCTGTCTTTCACTTTCGGACAATTCTCGTTGCCACCCAGGTCGTATGTACGCTAAAAATGCTGGAAGTCCGTTACTTAAAGCTGTTTCCGTATGGTCAGTAACTTCATCCATCTCCCTTCCCCAAACAATAACTGGAAAACCCTCAAAATCACAATTATTTCTGCCATTTTGTGCGATACACTGAGCAATTTTTTCTTTACTGACTTGTGTTTCACGAGTTATAGACACCGGCATCTTAGCCATTTTGTCTGCTCCCGTGCCGTGCCCTCTTAGATACCCAGGAACAAAGTGTTCGCCAGGGGTTTCTACCCTCAACGATAAATAAGGGGTTTGTGCTAGTGCAATGATTAAGGCTGTGTGGAGGGCAAGAGTAGCTTGAGTGTCAATAAACAGCCCAGTAGGGTCAGTTGCATTCACCGGATTTCCGTGAACGTAAGGATACTTCGCCAAAGACAGCGGCTCAGTTAAAAGCCCTTCAAAAGGATCTCTGCCACTAAAGCGTCCGGTTTCCGTATCGTAATACCTCGCTCTCAAGTAATAATCCCCTAAATTCGGATCGTACTGCTCGCCCGCATACAAGTAGTTATTAACCGTATTGCCCGTTCTCCCAATTAAATTACCGTAAGCATCATAAGTATAAGTGTCGATCGCATTGCCAGCGCCATTAGTTAAAGCTCTCGTACTTCCCAGCCCATCTACATGATAGAACGCACGATCGCTCCCTCTCTCAGTAGAAACCAAATCCAATCCATAAACATAAGATGCTTGCAAATTTCCATTGGGAGAATACTCTTCCAATACTTGAGCATGAGGCTGATTGGAATCAATCAAATAACGAGTTTCTTGTCCGTTAACTATTGTTGCCACCCGCACCCCATCAGCGTCATATCGGTACTCAATATTGCGAGTTCCCGAAGCATCTGTTACCTGGGCTCCTATCAAGCGATTTTCAAAATCCCAAGTGTAGACTGCTTTATCAGTATTGTTCTTAAAACGGGAAAGGAGATTGCCGTTGTTGTCGTAAGCGTAAGTAGTGACTTGACCGTTGATGGTTTCATTCAGTAACCTGTCATTTTCATCATAAGTGTAAGTTGTCAACCCCTGTATTGAATCATTGCGGGTCACGCGGTTTCCTATCTCATCATAGCCATACTGGATAGTACGATTTCCTGCAACAGAGTCAACAATCTTTTCTTCAATCAATCGATACAAATTATCGTAGCTGTACTCAACAATCCGACCGTTATTTTCCTCTACTTTTGTCCGCTGTCCTGCTGCATTAAGAACATAGCGATAACTAGAGATTACCACCTCTTGCGCCGATACAGGATCGACCCTAAAGTTTTTCGTAAAAGTCAAGCGATTCAGCTTGTCGTACTCGCGAATTTCAACAGTACCGTTAGGCAATTGTGTGCGGATGAGGTTACCAGCTTTGTCATAAATGTACTCCGTCAATCCACCGTCAGGGTCAGTCACAGTTTTGAGCTGGTTGTACTTGTCATAAGTGTTGATCGCAGTACCGGCTGGAGTTTTTACTGCAGCGATATTGCCAACTTGGTCGTAAGTATACTCTACTTTCCGCCCATCAGGTTCAGTTCGAGAAACAAGGCGATCGCGTTCGTCATATTCATAAGTCGTAGTGCGAGCAATTCCACCTTTTGTTTCAGTTACTGTTTGGCGCTGTCCGGTACTCGTATAAGTATACTTGAGCGAGGTTCCATCGGGGAAGTTTTCAGCAGCCAAGCGGTTGAGTTTATCGTACTCGTAAGTAACGCTTTGATCGTTAAAATCTTTGACACTCAACACATTTCCAGCAGCATCATAGGTGATTTCTGACCGCTGTTCTTTTGGCAAAATTACAGCAGTGCGACGACCGAGTTTGTCGTACTCGTAGCGGGTAATATTGTTGTTTGTATCCTTAATGCTAACCAAATTGCCACTCAAATCGTAGCCGTACTCAGTTCTTTGTTGCAAAGCATCTACCACGGCAACGAGTTGTCCTCGAACATCGTATTCAAACGCCGTTTTCTTGCCGGCTTGGTCGGTTGTGGAAATGATGCGACCGAGGTCGTCGTAAACATTAGTTGTATAAGTGTTGTCATCAAAACGAGTTTGTTGGATGCGACCTAGCTCATCATATACAAACCGAGTAGTACGTCCTAATTGGTCGGTTTCGGTAATCCGATTTCCAAACTCGTCATAGGTGTAGGTTTTGCGACGGCAAGCACAGCTACTGCGAGACTCAATCACGCGACCTACTGCATCATATTCGTACTCAGTACGATTGCCCAACTCGTCAATGGAAGCAATAACCCAACCTAGTTCATTATATTCTGTTTTAGTTCTGGGGTTGTTAGACAGGTCGTTAGGCGTACTATCTGGATGAATTACTTCAACCAGTCTATCTAGGGCATCGTAAACAAAATGAGTTGTTTGACCCGCTTGATTTGTTTCCGCAACTTTGAGTCCTGCTTTATTGTATTTGGTGATCGCGCCAGTGCGATCGCCAAAGTAAGTTTCTGTTCTGCGTCCCACTGTGTCATAAACATACCTTGTCGTTCGACCTAGGGCATCCGTTTCAGTTAGCAGGTTCCCCATCGCATCGTAAGTATAAGTAGTTTCACGTCCAAGTGCATCGCGAACTAGGGTTCGACGACCTGCCTTATCATACTCATACTCGGTACGGTTGCCTCGTTCGTCGATAGAAGCTGTTATGCGACCTGCTTTATCATATTCGCTTTTTGTTCTGGGGTTATCTATGAGGTTTTCAGATGTAAGATCGGGATAAATGGTTTCAATTAACCGTCCTAAAGCATTATAGATATAACGAGTTGTTTGATTGGTTCGATCGGTTTCAGCAATCAGACGACCTGCTTCGTCATACACACTTTTCTCTGATGTACCGTCAGCGTACAAAGTTTCTACAAGTTGGTTTTTAGCATTATAGCGATATTCAGTACGGCGAGCGATCGTACCTTCTTCAACGAATACAGTTAGATTTCCAAAGGCATCGTACTCGTACCGGGTGATATTACCTGCTGAATTGGTTTGACTCAAAACTAAACCTTGGGTATTATAAGTCCAGTTTGCTGTCTGTTGTCGCAAGCCATTGGGAGTAGTTACTGTAACAGTTTCAGCGAGTATATTGCCTTTGCTATCATAGGCATAAGTCGTTTCATTACCCAAGGCATCACTCTGACGAATAACGTTGCCGAACGCATCGTATTCAAATTTTGTTTGATTCCCGTTAGCATCAGTCAGTGAAGTGGTATTACCGAACAAGTCAGTGGTTTCTTTGATTGTATGACCAGTTGGATTAGTTGTGCTAAGAAGATTTCTTCTTTTGTCGTAGACATAACTAATTGTGTTACCCAATGGATCTGTTATGCTTAAAACTTGCCCAAAGCTGTTGTAGGCGTAATAGGTTGTATTCCCTAATGGATCTGTAATATAGGTTAAGTTTCCAGCACTATCGTAAGCGTATTTTGTCGTATTCCCTAGAGGATCGGTTTGGGTGAGTAATCTATTACCTTCATCAAAAGTCCGGTTGATAATTCCCCCAAGTGCATTCAGTTCTTGAACAATATTACCCCGGCGATCATAAACATAAGTCGTCGGTTTGCCAAAGACATCTAAAACAGTTTGAGTAGAATTATTGGGATCGTAAACCAATTCAACCGCCGACCCATTCGCATCAACCATCTGTTTCAAACGCCCGGAATCGTCGTACTCAGTCTTAACTCCACTGCGTCCCAACGAATCAATAACCTCAGTCAAAAAGTGCGGTCTGTCCTCATCTCCATAAACAAACCGAGTTGCATTATTCTCCCTATCCTTAACAGCAACCAAATCCCCCTTCGCATCGTATTCGTACTTAACCTTCTTCCCATCCGGGTCAACAACACCCACAATCCTCCCAGCAACATCCCTGTCAAAAGTCACCGACTTACCAGTCGAACTTGCAATCCCCGCATCGCTAAAAGTCAGCTTATTCCCATTCGCATCAGTAGCAGTCAGCAAATCTCCAGACTTCGCATCAATCTCGTAAACCAATCCCTCTTGGGTAGTCAACACATAAACACTACCAAACGCAGGATTTTCGGGATTGAAGGGCTGCCCGTTCACCCCGTAATACTCGCCGTACTCATTCCGTATCAAATTCGCGTCCTTAACCGTCAAAGTCATCGTCGAACCCTTTTGAGATTCAAAAGCCGGCTTGTACATCGCAGCCCCCGGCCCAGCAGCCCCTAAATACTGATTCAAATGACTCGGAGTCGGCTTAAAAGTAAAGGTTTCCCGCTTACCACCAGGTAACGTAATAAACACCTTAGTCTTGCTATCAAAAGCTACGGTATTGATGCCCAATTCTTCGTAAATCGGGTCAGCCTTCAAAGAAGTCTTCAAATCAGTATCCCGGAATTCCATCCGCCAGCCGTAGCCGAAATCATCGCTATTGTTGGCATTCAAAGAATCGTAAGTCCGAGTCACGTTAATCGGAATTCCCGCCACCGGAACCGTCAAATCGGTAAACGATAAGCGGAAATTCCCCAACTTCAAATCGCCCGTAACATTCACCGTTCTTTCAGTAGTCGAACCGTTACCGTTGGTATCTATTGCAGTGAACTTGAGAACGTAAGCGCCGTTAGCCAAAACAGTCGGGTCAAATGTCGCAACCGTTCCGTTGCTGACAGCAGCAGTTCCCCGATAAACCTCCTTAAACCCTCCGCCATCGCCCGGAATTTGCCCGCCACCAACCGGGGCTACTTCCAATGTATAGTAAGCTAAATTGCTGTCACTAATCGTGCCGGTGATGTTGAAGGGCGCGGTGATTTCTGCATCATCTTCCAGGGCGATATTTATAACAGGCGCGTTGACATCGGTGGGGTCAATTGCTGCTACTGTTTGAGTCGCAGTTCCGGCATTTCCAGCACTATCTTTAGCTGTTGCAATTGCCGTGAAATTGCCTAAATTATTTACCTTGACAGATGCTTGACCTTGTGCATCCAAAACTACAGGAGTGCCGTTGATAGTCAAACCCAAAGATTCAACTTTCACGTTATCGACAGCATTCACCGTGAACGTGACAGAATCCCCAACACCGACAGTATTGTTGCTAGCAATTAAACTTACTTTCGGCGCAACATTATCGGCAACGACGCTTAAATTGTAAGAAAGAGTAACGCTTTCTCCAAAAGTATCAGTCACCTTAACCTCAACCGGATGATTGCCGATATTAGCAGCAGTCGGTTTCCAACTAATCCGCCCGAATTCATCAACAGTCATCCCACTGGGAGATTGAATTAAAGCAAAAGTCAACAAATCTCCATTCGCATCAGTCGCCTTCAAATCGTAGCGATAACTTGCACCGGGCGAAACAGATTGAATCGGAATGTTGGGAATAACCGCTGCTGAATTAGCCCTGGCGATTAACTCAAAACCTTGGGCCGCACCCGTACCGGAATTGTCAACAGCCCCGACTACTACTTGATGGTTTCCAGCAGTAGGATTGTTCCAAGTAATCGCACCAGTAGCCGAATTAATTGTCATTCCCGGAGGAGATTGCAATAACTGGTACTGCGAGATAGTACCGTCAGCATCGGCGGCAGTTACTTGGTAGGTATAAGGGCGTCCTGGTGAGGCTGTAAATACAGGTGTGGAAGTAATTGCTGGAGAAAGGTTGATAGCAGTAGTTGCGGCATTGACAGTAAAAGTTTGAGTAGCAATTGCCCCTGAAGAGTCAGTCACGGCAACCTCTACAGAATGCTGTCCAATTTGAGTAGAATTCGGCGTCCATTGAATAACACCGTTACTATCAATTGCCATCCCGACTGGATACTTATTCAAACTAAAAGTCAGCGGGTCATTTTCGGTATCAGTCGCGACAACAGTATAAGCGTAAACCTGATTTACTGCCGCCTTCGATGGGGGAGTCGAAACCACAGTCGGTGGCGTGTTTATCCCCCTGACAGCCAGCGTAAATTCTTGGACTGCATAGCCGCCGTTGCCGTCAATTGTCCTTACAGAAACAGTATGTTCGCCTACTTGTTCCGCGTTAGGCTGCCAGCGTAAAGCGCCCGATTGCGCGTCAACAACCATCCCAGATGGGGCTCGATCCAAACTCCACAGCAACCTGTCTCCATCTGCATCGCTACCCGTCAAATTGTATTGATAAAGCTTGGCGAGATTGGTAA
This sequence comes from Microcoleus sp. T3_D1, assembly GCF_036700405.1. Lineage (NCBI taxonomy): Bacteria > Bacillati > Cyanobacteriota > Cyanophyceae > Oscillatoriales > Microcoleaceae > Microcoleus > Microcoleus sp. T3_D1. The sequence continues at coordinate 6,556 of NZ_JAUBOV010000086.1, read as the reverse complement.
TTTGTTCGGGAGTAGAATCGATACTGGGGGCGCGATTTGAAGCGACATTATCCGCAGTTAAGTTAAACGTTTGAGTGGCTAAACCTCCCAAGCCGTCGCTAACTCTCACCGTTATTGGATAAGTTCCCTGCTGCGATACTTCGGGAGTCCAACTAATCAATCCTTCTTGGAATGTCATGCCGGCGGGCGTCGAAGCTGGCGTTGCAAATGCCATGCCGGAGGGCGGATTTAATAGAGTATATGTTAAGGGGTTGCCGTCTGGGTCAGAGGCTGCTACTTGATAGAAATAAGTCTTGCCCAAACGGGTATTTGTGCGGGGAGTTGAGGTGATGGATGGTGCTCGATTGGGGGCGGCTGGGCTGACGGTTAATTCGATTCTTTGGAATGCTTCTCCTCCTTTGTTGTCGGTGGCTTTGATCAGGATTTCCCAAGGTTCGACTTCGCCGGCGTAAACCCAATTGAATGCGCCTCCTTGTTGTGCGGTTGTGGGAGTCCAATTTACGACTCCGGTGGTGGGGTTGATTGTGGCGTTGGTGGGGGTGACAGGTTTGCTGGAATTGGGAATTATGGAGTAGGTAATTGCGTCTCCATCTAAGTCTATGGCTTTGGCTTGATATTGGAATGGTTGGTTGACGGCGGGATTGATGTTTTGTGGCAGTTGGGAAGTGAAAACGGGGGCGTTGTTTCCCGGTAGGACTTCGATTTTGAAGGCTTGTAAATCGGTGCCGCCTCTGCCGTCGTTCACTCGGACAATGATGTCGTGGGTGCCGACGGAATTGAGTGGGGGACGCCAAGATATTGTACCGTTGGGGGCAACTGCCATGCCTTTGGGGGCGACTGCTAAATCGAAGGTTAAGTCGTCGTCGTTTAAGTCAGTTGCAGATGTCCTGTAAACTAATCTTTCTCCTGCTTTGACTGTTGTTGGCGGGGTACTGGTAAATTCGGGGTCAATATTGGGGCCTGCTAATTTGGAATTTGTGGCTGCAAAATCTACTCCAAATTTCGTATTGTTGGCGGTAACTGTGACTTCTTGATAAATGGGATTGGTTGGAGAAGTTTGAGTCCATCCCGGTTGCAATTGAGAGACGATGCGATAAGTTCCAGGGGCGAGGGTGAAGGAATAGTTGCCGCTGGCGTCGCTGTAAGTGTAGGGTTCGTCGGTATCTCGGATGCCGTCGCGGTCATTATCGACATAAACTAACCAATTTTCCATTCCCGGTTCGTTGTCTGTCGGTTTACCTAAACCTCGGACTACCATTAAGTTGTTAAAACCGCCCCAAGCGTTGAAGAGTAAGTCTCCCGTCACCGGGTCGGTTGTTGCGCCCCAGGCACCCCCATAATTGGTAACAAAAGGAGTTCGAGTTGAAGGAATGGGATTGCCGTCGTTATCTATAGAGTAAGCATAGATGCCACCACCATTCCATTCTGCCATCAGCAAACCTTCACCGCTGTCAAAATTGGGTGCGGAGATTGGCATATAAACAAAGGCACCCGGGCCGGCACCTGCGGTTGTTTCCAATTTAGGCGGATTGATGGTGTAGCGGGGCGTACCGTCGGGGAAGTTGCCGTTGCGCGTGTAGGTGAGGGTGTAGAATCCATTGCTGGGGTAGGCACCAGTGGCTTTGAGTTGCCCCTCTCCGGGAAAACCTTCGGGAACGAAAGTCAAGCCGCCCATAGCCCTGGGATAGTAACCACTGGGGGCGCCGCCCGGTGTGATGGAATAGATGCCGGTCGGTTTCCACAAATTGGCTAAGAGTACGTTGTCGGGGGTGTAGACCAAACCCGCATCGCTGTAGGGAGAGTCGGCAAAGTAATTGGCAGTGTAGGGCGTTTCTGGGTCGCCGTCGTCGTCTAAGCCGATGATATGACCGTTTTCTCCCCGCACTACCTTAACTTCGTACAGGGCACCTCCAGGAGATGCTGCACCGCCGCCCAAGAGCAAAGTATTGGGGTCAACAGTGCCGTCCGGGTTGCGTTTGAAGGTCATCGCCCCCAATATGCCCGGTACGCCGTCAGGTCGATTTAAGTTGTAGGCGGCGTAGTTATCTGCAAAGCGCGGGTCCACTACCACCCGACTGTCAGGAGTCATGTTACCCGGATTGGTAACGCGGCGAGTGCCAGTTCCGTCTGCATCCAGATACACGCTGCCCTTAACCGTGCCGGGGACGACGCTGCTGATTGACAAATCAAAACTTTGGATGTCCGCGTTGCCGCGACCGTCCTCGACTCTGACTCTCACTTTGTGAGTACCCTCGACGGGAGTCGCCCAAATAATTCTGCCGGTTTCTGAATCAATAATTGCACCGCTGGGCGCGTCTTCCAGCAAATAAGTGAGAGTATCTCCGTCAGCATCGCTGGCATCCGTGTCGTATACATAACGCCCGCTTGTATAACCGGAAGTAACGGCCGAAGTGTTGAAAGTCGGAGAACTGTTTCCAGGTTCGGGTACCACCCGCACTTGGAAATCTTGCTGGGCAACACCACCTTTGCCGTCATTCGTTTCCAAGACGACGCGGTAAGTCCCCAATTCCTGACCGATGGCACCGCTAGTCTCGCCATCCCCGGGAGTAACGACTGCGGGTACGGACTTTCCAGACAGCGTTTGGAAACTGTAAGCAGAAGCTGTAGTAGAGTCGCCAATTACTGCCAAAACGTACTCCCCGTCAACAGGCAACAATGCCTCGAAGTCCGTGGCAATATTGTTGATGCCAACAGTCCTTGGCGAGCTGTTTTGATGCCCCGGCTGGTAAAGTATCCAATTATTAGACCAGCCTCCCGATATTGAGTCAAAGAAAACGCGCTGACCCGCAGTTCCAGTAAACTTGTAGAGGTGAACCGGTTTTCCCGGCTCCAAAGTAGCGCTGACACGCTTGTTGAGTTCCAAGTCTTGGGCGTCTGCAAAATCCAGCACTCGGAAGCGGAAGTCAGCAGGAGAATCTTGTTCCCCAGTCAGTAACAAATTGTAAGTACCAGACTCACTTAAGGTATAAGGGCCGGCATCGCCAGTTGACGACGCGCGCCACCAACCATCGTTGAGAAATATCGTGTCACCGCTTGGGCTAACCAAGCGGGCGGCAACAGATTCAGCCCCTCCACCCGGAACCATACCGTCGTAAAAGATTGTTTGTCCGGCCGATCCTGTAAAACTGTAAACTTCAGCAGTTCGCCCGGGGTCTTGAGTTTTGCTAACCGTCACCCCCATTTGCAGGGAGTTCTCATTGTCGCGGGGGTCAGGAGTAACGGACGGCAACTCTAGAATGCGGTAGCGGTAGTCACCCGTACTGGTGGCATTGCTCCCCTGCACGCGCACAGTGTAAGTCCCCGTTTGCAGCAGTTGATAGTGACCCCAGTCGTTGCTGGCGTTAATGTGGATGATTTGGCTGCCGTCAGGGTTGAACAGCTTGACTTCAACTGGGTCGTTGTCGCTGTCTTGACTGTCAAAGTAAATGCGAGTGCCAGCACTAGCTGTGAAGGTGTGATTGACCACCTGTGCTGCTGCAATATTCCCGCTTTGCACGCTGCCAAGTCCAGTCGTGGCGACAGATGCTGGCGTAACATCCGTTGCCGTAAAACTGTAGTTAACGGGGGTACTGCTGCGGCCGCGAACCGCTAAAACGTACTCCCCGGTTGTCGGCAGCATCAAGTTGAAATCCGAACCCGTCCCGCTACTCGAAGGAAGTGGCTGATTGTTAGGCCCGTAAAGTATCCAGTCCGCGCTATTTCCAAAAGGTACAGCCACATCAAAGTTCAGCCTTTGTCCCGCCGTCCCCGTAAATTTATACAGTTCCACCTCGTTGCCAGGGTCGAGAGTGCCGGGGGTAGGCGTTCCTACAATCAGAGAAGCTGCCGTCGTTAGATCGCTCAAGCGGAAATTGTAGTTGCCCGTCGCGTTGTTGTCCCCATCAACAATCAAACGGTAAGTGCCCGACTCGGTAAGAGTCGCAGGCGGCCAGTCAGTATTGGCTGCATTCCAGTTAGCATTGCCGTTGGCTGCGTTCCAAGTATTGTTACTAAATTCTGCACCGCCGGGACTCACCAATTTGAAGCGGATACCGCTGCTGGCATCGAAGCTGTCGAAGAATACCCGCTGCCCCGGCCCTCCCGCGAAAGTATACTCGTTTCTTTCTCCTGCTTCCCCAATAGTCCCCGATACAGCGCGACCCAATTGCAAAGGAATAGGGGTAGCAATAGGAGGACTAGCAACTTTAAAACTGTAGTTGGCGGGAGTCGCAGAATTGTTCTGAAGGGCAAGTACATAAGTGCCAGGGACTGACGGCGTTATTTCAAAGTCAGAACCAGTCCACCCCGATGTAGGGACAGGCTTGTTGTCCGGCCCGTAAAGCACCCAGCGAACGTCGCTGCCGGTACTGGCTGCTAAGTCGAAATAAAGCGGCTGCCCAACAGCAGGTTTAAATTGGTAAAAATCTATCTCGGTTCCCGGTGCGAGGGTATTGGAAATATCGGCATCCAGATTTAAAAGCGGTACTGCTTGCGGGTCTTCCACATCCACCAAACGGAAACTGTAATTGCCCGTCGTATTGTCGGTACCGTCGATGACTAAGTGGTACTCGCCTGCCTCCTGCAGAAACATAGGGGCGGTCATGTCAGCATTCAAATAGCTGCTCCACGTCGGCTGAATGCCCCCCCACCAATAATTGTTGATGCTGGGGCTGTTGGGGTCGTTGAGTACGGTATCGGTAGGATGGCTGGGCGAGAACAGCTTAACAGTGAAGTTGCTGTCGCCGCTGATGCGGTCAAAGAACAGCCGCTGACCGGGCTTGCCGTTAAATTTATAGATATCCCGCTCTCCAGGTTCGTTAATACTGCTAGAGACGGGCGAACTCAAAGTTAAAGGGGATACAGTTGTTTCGGGTGTCACCACCTTAAATTGGTAACTCTCTGGGGCGGTAACGTTGGTGCTGCCACCCATCACCAGAGTGTAAGTGCCGTTCCCCGGCAGCCTGACTTCTAAGTCCGGCGACAACCCGCTGAGGGGCGCAGGTATCACTTGGTTGTCAGGCCCGTAAAGCGTCCAACCCGTACCCTTATTCCAGTAATCCCAGCTTCCTGCTAGGTCAAAATACAGGTGTTGCCCTTCTGTTCCTTCAAACCGATAAACTTGTCGCTCTCGGGCATTAGCTAAAGTACCGGACTGGTTTTGGTCAAAGGGCAAGTCGAAGACGCTGGGATGGTTGGTACTCTTCGTGTCGAGGAGGCGGAAACTGTAGTTGCCCGTGCCTCTCCAATCCCCATTAATTTCAACTCGGTAAGCACCCGCCTCTTCCAGGGTTATTGGTTTCTGTTCTGCTGTTGTTTGTTGGTGGTAAATCTCTTTGCCGCTAGGACTAAAAATTTTCGTCCGCAAATAAGGGTCGTTAGCGACGAGGCTATCTACGACTAGCTGCTGACCTACGGTACCCGTGAAAGTGTAGGTGTCCAGTTCGCCCATTTTCCCAATGGCACCCGTTGCCGCGTTCCCGAATTCGATGGGGGCTGTTGTCCGTTCAGAAGTAACTGCTTGGAATGGGTAATTTACGCTGCTGTTATGTGGGTTAACGAGCGCTACGGTGTAAGTGCCGTCGGTAGGCAAGGTTAATTCTGCATCGCCCGCCCCATTCTGTTTCAGGATGCTGTTGCCAGGCCCGTAAAGCGTCCAGTTGCTGCCATCATTCAAAAAGTAGACGTTTTGCCCTGCCGTACCTGTAAACTGCAACAACCGCGTTTCGTTTGCTGCTACAGTCCAAGTTTGAGCGGGGGCGTCCAGCACTATTGTCGCTGCTTGAGAAGCGTCTAAGAAGCGGAAGCTGTAAGCGCCTGTTTTGGTGGTGTCTGGGATATATGTTGTAGTAGGGGTATCGACAACAGCGCGGTAAGTACCCGTTTCCAGAAGCGCGAACAAGTCGCGGTTCCAGGATGTCGATATATTGGGGAATACCTCCACACCGCTGGGGCTTAAAAGCCGAACGTTTTTTGAACCGCTATCTGCAAGGCCGTCGAAGTACAGGCGCTGACCTGCCGTTCCATTGAAGGTGTAAATGTCTTGTTCCCCAGGCTCGCTGATGGTACTGTTTGCTGGGGTTGGGGTGCCAATGGGAAGAGATGCCGTGGTCCATGTCGGTGTCACGACCCGGAATTTGTAGTTAGCCGGATTGCCGTTGTGTCCTTGCAAAGCTAACAGGTACTCACCACCACCAGGTAACGCTAACTCAAAGTCGCTAAGTGCCTGCGTTCTGTTAATAACCGTCTGTCCCCCCGGCCCGTAGAGAGTCCACGTATTAGACCACGAACCATCTAATGCGTCAAAGTACAAATACTGACCGGCTTGCCCGTCAAAGCGGTACAAGTCGGTCTCAAAAGGGCTGGGGGCAAAGGTGCTTTCAATATCTGCGTCCAGAACCAAGGGGGTAGCGCTCGCCCTGTCGAGGAGGCGGAAGCTAACGTTGGCGGTTGGTGTGGCTTGGTCGTTGGACAGCAGCAGGTAAGTAGTTAAGCAAAATTAATTACATAATTATCTCCAAATTCTTTAAGAATTCTTTCTACAGATGAAACAAGAGAT
>NZ_JAUBOV010000189.1:0-2201 GCF_036700405.1 Microcoleus sp. T3_D1 | reverse complement strand
GATTTTAAAGTCCCAAAAGCCTTTCGACCCCAATTATTTACTCGCGACCCCTTGACAGGTCAAGACAGTATCTACAACCAATATTTTAATTCCCCAGTATGAAGTAATTGGGCCTAATTAACAGGACATAATATCACAACTAATGCCCCATGCCCCATGCCCGATGACTAATGCTTTTCGCCCAAAATAGCATAAACCACAGTCTCTTCTTTTTTGCCGCGCAATTGAATCGAGCCTACTTTTTGGCCTTCGTAGCGATCGCGCACATAAGCAAAAGTCCTCGCCGTCACCAACAAATTAAAAGGACTGTCAGAAACAATTTCCTTATTCATCGCCTCCAATCTAGCAGCAACGTTGACAGCATCGCCGATCACAGAATAATTCAAACGCCGGGAACCGCCCACGCTGCCAGCAACTAACTGTCCGGTATGCAAACCGATGCCAAACTTAATTAAAGGTTTGTGTTCAATTCTAAGCTGCTGATTAAGTTGGTGCAGCCGTTCGTGCATCGCAATACAAGCCGCAACTGCATTCAAAGCATCTTGTTGAATTTCTCGATATTCGGTATGGCAAAAAGGCACTCCAAAAACTGCCATAATTGCATCACCGATGTATTTATCTACAACGCCGCCGTGATCCATAATACAGTTAGTCATCGCTTCCAAATAATTGTTCAACCAGGTGAGTAAATCTCGCGGCGGCATTTTTTCTGAAATGGAAGTAAAACTCCGAATATCCATAAACAGCACCGTGGCTGTAAGTTCTTGAGGTTCCAGTTCTCCCTGTTCAAATATCTCCGCTTTGCGTTCCCAAATAAGTTGAGCTGTCTCTGGAGCGACGTGCTTTTCAAATAACCTCATCAACTGCTGCTTTTCGTACTGTTCCCGCAGTTGCAAAGCAGTGCCAGATAAAATGAGGGTGCCGATAGGTGCGGCAATCGGAACCCACCAAAAAAAGAAGCCAAATAACAAAGCACCAGCCCCAATCCAAATTATAGGCAAACCGAGAGCGATCGCAATTCTCTCCTTAACGCCTCGGTTGCCCAGAACCAAGGCAGTAAGCGACCCAATCCCCAACAATAACAAAATTTCTACGAGTACCGGCAGTCGCCGTAGCAAGCGTTGATTGAGCAAATTGTCAACCAACGCTGCATATAAATAAACCCCAGCCGTAGTCTTGTTTAGAGGTGAAGATATCGGGTCTAAACCGGTAGCAACTATGCCCACTAAAACTAACTTATTAGTCAGAGCATCTGCGGGAATTCTACCTTCTACGACATCAACAAAAGCATAGGTAGGTAGATTTTCTGTTTTCCCCGGCCAGTTAACCCAGACTTTTTTTTCCTGCTTATTTTTGGACTGTGGGAGCAATACTGGATCTTGGGGATTAGCAGCATTGTACCTGTGAATCATTGCTAAACCGAAATTAGGAATCCCGTTGAGAAAGATTTTTGACTCGCGGCTAATACCGTCGCTATCGGGTTCCTGGCCGATGTGGCCGACACCTGCGGCGGCTGCTATTAAAGATGCTAGGGGTTCTTCTTTGGTGGTTCTAGCGAGTACAACTTTGCCGTTGGCGGCGATTGCAGCGGCTAAAATATCATCTTTCGGACTTGGATCGAGGAAAAGAATGTCAAAACCAACTGCTGTAGGGGGAGATTTTTTCAGTGCTTCTAGCAGTTGGGCGTAGCGGTTGCGGGGCCAAGGAAATTGACCGTATTCCTGCAAGGAATGCGGTTCGATCGCAATTACCGCAATTCTAGAATCCCATCCGGGATTTGGCAAAATTCCCGATTCTCGAATTTGAAATAGCATTTTGTATCCCAAATATTCAAGGGGTTTCCACATTCCCAATTGCAGCATGGCTACAGACATTATACCTACTAATGCCCCTGTCATCCAGGGAGGATTTGTGAATACATATTGCCGCAGCCCGATCAGGTGATTTTGTTTGAGATGATCGATCCATTCTTTCAACTTCATGCAATTAATTTGACGCAATAATTGACATTCGAGTCCGAACTTCGAGAGGAGTGGGAGTCAATCGATTTTAGATTTTAGATTTTAGATTTTAGAGGCGACCCCACGGATAAATTCGGGGGGCAAGTTTCATCGGATACAGGTTTTTAGGATCGCGAATTAAATAACTTACAATTTTAATTGTTATTGTGGGATGGGCGTCCCGCCCGTCCAAAAAGGACG
>NZ_JAUBOV010000085.1:0-31845 GCF_036700405.1 Microcoleus sp. T3_D1 | reverse complement strand
GCTCGCACTGTAAATGCAAAACTGAGATGCTCCCCATCCCACAAACTTGTGGAAGTTATTTAATTCTCATTCCTTAAGATTAACTAACGCCGCGGGCCCGTGACAGACAGCACCCACAATGCCACGTGCTTCGTAAATAGCACGAATCCCAGCAAGTTCCTGGTTATCAGCAAAATCCCACATTGTACCGTGTCCCCAGCGTAGAAAATAGCCCCTTATTCTGCGGAGTCAATTTGTGCATGACTGAGAGTATTTCCCACTCGCGACACTTGCTGCCCGCCGCTTTTTGTGAGTTGTAATTTGCCGAGTAATTGACGTTTCTCCAAAACTATTTTTTCCCTATTTAATAGAAATTAGACAAGCCGTTGCATCGGGATTTTACGTGAGCGTTCTTCCCGAATAATTGTATACAAATTGGGTGAAATAAAATCGCTTAGGAATGAGAATTAAATAACTTCCACAAGTTTGTGGGATGGGCGGGCCGCCCATCCCACAATAACAATTAAAATTGTAAGTTATTTAATTCGCGATCCTTAACACTTCTCTTCCAACCTGCACAAGCTTTTAGTAATAGGCTTTGGCTAGCTTTTCGTAAATCTGAGAGACAGTTGCCAAAAATCAAACGGATGTTTGAATTTTAGCAATTTTAATAATTCTATTAACGCAAGGATAATCCTCAAAATCCGTATTCCCAGGCACTGCTTGCGAACGCGAATTAGGACTTTATAGCGGTTCTCATTAGGATGACGTACAGGCTCAGAATGCCGAAAAGAAGAAGCTCCTCGTTTGGAGTGTAGTGCATCCCATTGCAAACCGCTATCTCATTGTGCCAGTTTTGTAGAAATCCTCGAAGTCAGCCGAGTTGTAGGCGTAGAATTTGAAACCGCTATTATCCGGGTAGATGTTGAAGAAATAGAAGCTGTTAAACAAATTGTAGAAACTGGGTATAGTCAAAAATTAATGAATCAACTAAAGCCTCATAAACATACATCGACTAGATAAAAATTGACAATCAACAAACCTACATTTTTTTATAAAAACGTCTTTTTAGAAAGCAGATTTAGGTGCTGTCTACCTACAATGACCTACTAAAAAAAACGTCACCGGGCTGAACAGATAGAGCAACGAACAGCTCGGTTAGCGGCGCAATGACAAGCTGTTGGGATTGACTTTGAACAACTATGAAACAACCTTAATGAGAAGTTAAACTAACCTTATCTTGGTCTTGATGCAGGTTTAGTATGCTTTGTTTAATTCACCAGAAAAGACTGATGCAACTATCACGACGAAAGTTTTTTACCTTGGCAGGAGCGAGCGCTGCTGGCACTTTGATGATGTCTCCTCTAGAAGCGCTTTATGCCAGAAAGGCCAATGGTGAATCAGTATTTGGAGGAGGGTATGGGCCCCTCGTACCCGATCCGAATGGATTGTTAGATTTACCGCAGGGGTTTCAGTATCGGGCTTTTTCACGAACGGGCGAAATGATGAGCGACGGTTCCCCTGTGCCCGGCGGTCACGATGGCATGGCGGCTTTCCCAGGTCCCCAAAACACGATCATTCTGGTTCGCAATCACGAACTGAGTCCGAATTCTACAACACAAGTTGTGGGCCCAAATCCTTACGATCCTCTTTGCAAAGGCGGGACAACAACACTACAGGTTGGGCCCAATCGTCAGCTCATCAAGCACTACGTTTCGCTGAGCGGCACCTATCGAAATTGTGCGGGCGGCCCGACTCCCTGGGGTTCTTGGATTACTTCCGAGGAGGATGTCTCGACGCTGGCGACTAATAGACCTAGACCAAACGATGCAAGAAATGTATCGAAATCTCACGGCTACAACTTTGAAGTTCCGGCTCTGGCAACGGCTCCTGTGAATCCCGTACCTTTAGTTGCAATGGGACGGTTTAACCATGAAGCGGTGGCGATCGACCCCAAAACCGGAATTGTGTACGAAACTGAAGACCGAGGAGATGGCCTTTTCTATCGCTTTATCCCCAATGAAGTGAAGAATTTAAGCGCAGGGGGCACTCTCCAAGCGCTGAAGATTAAGAATATGCCGCAGGCAAAAACTTTTGCAGGGTTTCCCAAGGGCCAACCGATGTCGGTGGAATGGGTGACAATTGACAATCCTGACCCTGCTACGGATACGGTACGGGTCGAAGGTTTCGGTAAAGGTGCTGCCCAGTTTACTCGTGGGGAAGGCATCTGGTACGGCAATCGTGAAGTTTACTTCTGTTGCTCGAACGGTGGCTCTGTTGATCCTGCCACTGGCAGACCCAACGGATTTGGTCAGGTTTGGCGGTATCTTCCCGATCAAGATATGATCGAACTTTTTGTTGAGGCTAAATCGGCTGACGAACTCGATGGCCCTGACAACATTGTTGTGGCCCCTCATGGTGATCTGATCATTTGCGAAGATGGCGAGGATGAGCAGTTCGTGGTGGGTGTAACTCCTAACGGGGAACTGTATCGTTTCGCAAAAAATGCGCTCAACGATCGGGAGTTTGCCGGAGCCTGCTTCTCGCCGGACGGTCGAACTATGTTCGTTAATATCCAAACCCCAGGCATCACGTTTGCCATTTGGGGCCCTTGGAAGTCTCAACGAGGAGCATAACATTACTGCCTTGTAGTGCGAGCATTTTATTGGCCGGTAAAACGCTTAATGTTCGCACTATGTAATGACGAATCACGCCGGATTGTAGCAATATCCGGTGTGAGTTCTTCTCTATAAGCTTATGAAAATTTAAGGATTTGTGGGAGTTTGAAGAGTCGTGCCATACGTCAGCCGGTCGAAACAAGTGTTTTATTGTGTAGTAATGGTATTGAGTGCCTTTGCCGTTGACCTATTTCAATCTAGTGGTTCACTCGCTCAAATACCTGATGATTACGTTTGCTATATACAGAGGAGTAATGGTCAAACGATCGACTTAGGTAAGCTTTGTGGAAGTAGTGGCAGAGGTCGCCCGATCGCTTTACAGCCAAATGACCAGGCTTTTATTAATAATTACCAACGATCGTTGAGCAAACGGCTCAATTCATCCTCATCCGATGCGGTGTCTCGCGTTCAGCGAAATCCCCAAGCTGCTATCGAACGTGCGCGCGGGATATGTAATGCGCTCAGTGGGGGAATGTCGATCGACTTGCTGCAACCTAAAGGCAATGCTGAAGTTGATGCGCTTAACGCTCTGGCTCCTAAATATTACTGCCCTGAGTTTGACGACTGAGCAAGGAAGTCTGAGTGGAGCGATCGCACTCCCACAGATAACTGAACCGAACCGGAGCCTTTCGGGAAGCAGATACCCTTTTGGCACGTCACCTCTGAAGCTTGTCAAGCCTAACAACGTTGCTCATCACCCGCCACACACAGACAACCTCTGCATCATAACCGAGGGACTCTCAACGGTCGGCGTGCATGGGCGTTGTTATGCAGCTCACAGATAGCTATGCTTGATAGTATCCTTGCTGTCTAAGGAAACTGATTAGAACCTGAACATTGGGTACATCCGCAACTAGAATTGGGGCTGTATCTCTATATGTAGCTCTAGCTATAGATGTAGCTATATATATTTTGCCTTTCCTGACCCTAACACGACCAACCGTTGACCAAGGGATGCCTTGCCCATAAATCACAATTCCCTTTTTATGAAGACGGATAGGACCAAATTCAAGAGTATAGCCCTGATTATAAGCAGCGATCGCCTGTGGGAGTTGATGTTGGACTACCAGTACCTGCAATTTGTCCGCAAGATCTTCGGAGATACTAAGCAGTTTACCTTTGGGAAATTCTAGAGTGTAGGTACGACTCACCTCTACTGAAATAAATAAAATCCTACGATATAGGCTCTCTTGCCAAATTTGTAACTCCTCATAATGTGCAGATAGTCGATTGTTTGGTTTATCGTAAACAATGCCGTGTTCATAAACCAATATATTGTGTTTTCTATGCTGAATTGTCCGATAAATTATCCATATTCCGCCCCCCACACAAAAAATACTTGTTGTCAGTTTGAATAAAAAAGACACGCTAGTAGTAAGGATGAATCCTCCAATAATTAAAAGTATAGGAGCTACAATAATTGCTTTAATCCATCCTGGAAAACTACCACTCCTATATTGCTCCAAAAAGTTTCCTAACAAATGAGGCTCATTTTGAATTACGGAGACTTTAGTTGGCGGCAATTGAGGTGGTTCAGTTAAGCCGCGTCTTTGTATTTCGACTCTAATTACCTCTTGAGCTTCTTCTGTGTAATCAGAAATTACTAGAGCAGCAAACTCTAGTTCTCGATCGCTTTTCTGCCGCCATATTTCTTCAAGTGTCACTGTCAACTCCTCTTTCAAGAAATTGTGTTTATACAGTTAAATTTTTCAATTAAAACGACTATGTTTGCTGTCTAACTTAAGCATTACTTTATTTCCCCAATTGTTCTTTCCAAGGTTTTATCCATATTGGAATCTCCGGGTCGTCGCTGTTGCGGTACTCATCAGCCCTTTGGATTCATTTTAACTCGACTCTCACTGCCCGATCACCCTCTACCAAAAATCCCTCCATACACGTTTACCATAGCGAGGGATTTTTGTCAACCTACCAACTCAATTTTCTTGCAGTTTGTTGTTAGCTTCTGTCAGTAGCAGCTACTGGTTCAAAGCTTGGAACCACCAACTCACCATTCTGCTTAGTGAGTTGATTGTACAGCCTTTCGGTATTCGGGAAATTCGCAGCCGGCAGAGTCGGAAAGCGACGGTAAGGAACAGTATCCTCGCCAAACGCCTCGGCATATTCAACGCTGTTCAACATCGCGTTGATAAAGCCCTTAATCCCTTTACTTGCCAAGATTTGGTTGTACGTCCGAATCTCCGCTTGATTGCGGGGAGCGCGGCCCAAGAAGTGCTTCGTTCCCAACTCAATCACCTTAGTATTGGGATAAGGTGCGTAGAACTGTTTGACGTACAGCGACGAGCAGCCCAAAGCCTCAATGAACTCCTTGAGATTGATTTCATTGTTGCCCAGTTTGCTTTCTAGCGCCGTGAATTCATTCTTCACAACATACGGGTTGATGTCGCGCTCAAAAATTTGACGGTAAGCAGCTTGAATTAAAGTTTTCAAAGCTACTTTGTCCGAAGTATTCGTCAGCTTGAACACCTTAGTTTGTTCGCGCCGCTTGCTGACACTTTGAGCAATCCGACTTTGCAACTCGATATCGCCCCGATCGCCCGCAGCGCCCCATTCGATAAACCTCGGAGTTTCTTCCTCAGTCTCGACAGTTTGCTCGACAACAGAACCGCTGCGCGTAGTCACAAGCGAGCTTAACGAAGAGAACCTCTCTTCGTTAAGATCCGAAGAAAGGCAATCGCAGAAGTTTCGAGTTATTTACATTCTGTTACATAAGCGGGTTTATTTACGCCTACCTACTGAAATTTCATAATTGGTTTTCTATCGCTCCTAACGCCTTTAATGTTGCTTTTTGAGGTTCCGTTAATCCGGTTACTCCAGTAATATTCATGCCTTCATATAACCGATCGGGACGGAGAATCTTGAGACATTCTCCTGTTTGAACATTCCACAATCGCAGGGTTTCATCATAGCTACCACTGGCTAGAATCAGCGGACGATCTGAAGAAACGCCATCACAATGCGGTTGAAACGCAATAGAAATGACCGCTCCTGTGTGTCCTTGCAGCACTCGCAGGCACTGCCAAGTTGTTGTATCCCACAGGCGAATTGTGCGATCGGTACTGCTGCTTGCCATTAATCTACCGTCTGGGCTGAAAGCAATAGAACAAATCGAACTCGTATGTTCCTGCAAAGTAACGCAGCATTGACCTGTATTAATGTCCCACAACTTCAACAAATGGTCATCACCACCTGTTGCCAGCAAGTGCCCCTGGGGATGAAAGGCCGCTGTCCAGTTGCGACTGGTATGACCCTGCAAAGCCATACAACGCTCGCCAGTGTTTGCATTCCACACTCTGACTAACGGATCGTTACTCACGCTTGCTAGGAGATGAGCTTGCGGATGAAACGCGATTGCTAGTACATTCCAATGCCCCCCATCAAATAGGGTTTTAATCGTGGTTTCAGTAGTAATATCCCAGAACCGAATCATTGCATCGCCATGACCCATCACTAAAATATCGCTTTGAGGATGAAAGCCGATCGCTTGCACCCAATGGGTATGCTGGTAAACCGTCTTAAGACGACAGTCAAATGCAGTTTCTGAAGCTTGACTGAGAGTAGAAGGTTGAGCAATTACCTCAAACTCCCACAGGCATACCTTGCCACCCAAATCGGACGTAGCAAACCAGTTTTTTTGGGGATGAAACGCAGTACCCCAAACCTGTATAGTATGTTCTGCTATAACTTTCAAGCAGCGTCCAGTTGCTATATCCCAAATTCTTACTTGACCATTTTCACTGCCACTAACCAGTAGAGTTCCCTGGCTGTTGCAGGCGAGGGTTCTAAAAGCAATCATCTTTCCTTGCAAAGTTCTGGTACATTGCCCGATTGTTGTATCCCAAAATCTGATGGTTCCGTTAACGCTGCCACTGACAACGATCGAACTGTTCGAGAAACAGCCAATTGCGAAGACAGCATCTCCATCGCCTTGCGACAGAACTTTAAGACATCTTCTAGTCCGGACATCCCAGAGGCGAACGGTGCCATCGCTACTGCCACTTACCAAAATGCTGCTATCAGCAGTGTAGCCGATCGCATTTACAGGACCTTTGTGACCTTCCAAAGTATGGAGACAGTCCCCCGTTTCTAGATCCCAGATTTTGACTGAAGAATTTGCTCCACCCGTCGCCAGATGAGTACCGTCAGAATTAAAAGCAACTGACCACACCATATCTGTATGGACAAATGTCTGCAAACATTCTCCAGTCGAGACATCCCAGAGTCTGACTGTTAGTTCGGCCCCAGCACTCGCCAGTAGCCTGCTGTGAGGGTGAAATGCCAACCCAATACCTTGAGCCTGACTGCCTGAAAGCACCCTGAGACATTGCCCGGTTTGGACATCCCACAGTTCGATCGTATTGCCATCTTTACTGCAGGCAACTAGCTTACCGTCTGGGCTAAATATCGTTACTAGCACAGAATTACCAACGAACCAGCTTTGCAGGCATCTTCCTGTTGTGACATCCCACAACTTGACGAGATGATCGTAACCACCACTCACCAGCAATCGTCCGTCTGGGCTAAAATCCAAACCTTTCAAGACTAAAGAAGTGTGGGCTGCTAAGGTAAGCACTCGTTGACCTGTTGCCACCTGCCAAACACAAATCATGCCATCGTTACCGAGCTTTGCGACTAAGGTATTGTCTGGGCTGACGGCAACTGCATTGAGGCTGCCCAGTAATTCGGCAAAGACTGAGTTAATCAAATGGGTATCAGCTAAATTAACTTGTTTAAGCGACACTTGTCGCAAATCTGCTTGACGAATCGTTAAGCCAGAAAAATCATATCCACTCAGATCGGCGTGCAATTGAGATAGTAGATTGATTAAGTTACCAGCTCCATATCCCGATCGCAGGTGAGGTTCTCGTTTCAGGCGTTCTAGCATTGGCTGTAATTGTTGCGCGATCGCCTGTTGAGTGCCAAAATGACCCAACAGTTGAGCAATCAGAGGTTGCACGAGCGCTCGCAGTTGCGCCTCTCGAATGTAATCTTTTGCCTGCGCTTTTAACAGTGCGTAGGTTGATAATAATTGCGGTGCCTGCTGACAAATTTCATCACAAACAGTTTCGATCGACTTCTGTGTCATGTATTCCATGACAACAGGTTGCTGGGTAAATCCTTGAGTGCTGCATTCAATCAGCGATCGCCGCCGCAAGTATTCTAATGCTTCTAGCAGTTTGGCTTTAGAAAGCGCAGGGAAAAAATCATTTTGCAATTCCTGAGTTGTTACCCAGTCTCGATTAATAGCCAGCCAATACATTACCTGTTTTTCTATATCCGACAGACGATTGAATTGCCCATCAAGTAACAACCGAATTCCGTTAAAAACAGCAGTTTTTTCCTGTATAAACGCAGAAATATTGCCGTCAAATACTTCGCTAATCGAGGTGGCGACAATCTTTAAAGCCAGAGGATTTCCCCCATAAAGTTCATTAAGCTGTTGGCGATCGGCATCTGAACCGCTCAAAGACTTACTTGAGAAAATGCCATCGCTTTCTGCAGCGCTTAAACCGATCGTTTGCAGTACCCGCACTAGAGAGAGTTCTCCTGCTAGAACCGCAACTTCGTCTGGTTTTTCACGACTGGTAAAGACTAAACAGCTTTGATGGCTGCTCTCGCCAACACGCTGCAACAATTGTCCGTAGCCTTCATACTGAGGTAAATAGTGCCCGGCTCGATCGCCGCTCTGCAAGATCGATTCGCCATTATCTAGAATCAGCAGACAGCGATGTTTTTGCAAGTATTGCAATAAACGAGAAGTTTGTTCGTAAGTCGATCGAGGCAGCTCAATGTCTTGTTGCTGGGAAAGTATTAGAATTAGGTCTTTGAGCAAGTCTTCTAGGGGAGGCGCGTTCCGCAGCGATCGCCACACAACAAACTCGAAGTGTTCTTGAATCTGCTGGGCCAGTTTTACTGACAGTGCGGTTTTGCCAATGCCACCCATCCCTAACAGGGCGACTAATCGACAGCGATCCCACACTATCCACTGGGTTAGCTTGCCTAATTCTTGAGTGCGTCCGTGAAAAATGGAGACATCGATCGCTTCTCCCCAATCACAAAGAGGATCCACATTGAGGCAGCCGATCGCAGTGGCTGGTGTTTGGGCCAGGCTAGCTTGATGGTCAGCAAGAACAGGAGCATTCTTTTGTTTTTCTGTGTCTTGTCCCTGTTGTTGTGCAATTATTTGTCCGGCCGCAAGGCGTTCTATACAAGCACGAAAGCTTTTCTTCGTTACAGATTCGCCAAAGGCAGTTGATAAACGTTGCCATAACTGGGGTGCAAAGGTACGGCTGAGGTAGCTGGCAGAGTAGTTAGTTGTCTGTGCGATCGCTTCGTAGGTTTGTCCCAACCACGCACCTCTAAGCAGCGCAATTTCCATAGCAGTCAGAGGATTGCCCGTGCGATTTTTCACCAGCCGATCGACCCATTCAAGTCCGTGTTCCAGCTCCATACTTTATCGATAAAAGTATTAATTGTTACAAAAATTACCTATCGAACAATATTTCCTTTGAAGCTTACCAAATAATTTACGAATTTCAGCTATTGACAGGAAACGGATTTTGTGAATTGCAATGCGGTTAAATTTTTTGGACTCTAACCGACTGCCAGAAGTTGGCTCAAACTCCTTTAAGTTCAACAGTTTGGCTGTGGCAGATACCCTGCACGAACTTGCTCTGTGGAAAATCTATCTGTAACGCGAAGTTTATCTATCGACATGAAAGCCTGAATTCGAGATGCTGGTACACATGATGCAAACAACACCTTGCATTAGATTGAGAATAAATCGAATTAGAAATCAGCCAGTCCCAAAAATTATCGTATCCTATCGTGTAGGCGCGAGCGACCGCAATAACTATGCTTCGTATTCTGGACTTTAACCCGCACTATCCTGCTGCATAAAGTCCGCACTACAAACAGTTTTTGTTATGGTAATCGATCGGACACGAACTCGGTTATCTGCTTGCTAAAACTTGCCGATAATTGCAAATATTTGTGAGACCAAACCGATGAAATTACAAAAATCAATCCTAACAATGAAAGCAAAATTTGTTTCTACAGTCATGGGAATTTCACTGTTAAGCGTACCGGTGCTGTCTGATATTACCAATGCCCAAACCCCATCACCCGCCCTGCAAACCGGATTGCAATTTCAAGCATCTGAGGAATTCAATGTCGGTGCAGTAACTACTTTATCTGTCACTACAACTTACCAAGTAGACTCAGGCAAGTGTGTCGGTCAGTTCTACCACCCTAATATGGAGACTCACAGCCGCACCCACGAAGAGCTAGTCTTCGGGAGAGCAGCCTTCATTTCCCAAACTACGCCACCCGCTCCAGGGTTGCGCGTTACTATCAGAAATGTCACCCCCGGGCTCGATCGCAACCCTTCTCCTTATACCGATCGCGGATACGATAAAGCTCCAATGTCGCAAGGATTTAAAGTGTCTTTTGACATCACACACAAGGGTAGCTATTTAGCCGTACAACCTGGCAATAACGACTTTTCCTATGAGATAAAACGCGGTAATACTATCATTGAATCCGGTACTTTCACCGCCAGAATCGATCGCAGAAATCAAAGCACCACCCGCAACGAAAATTTCAGTTGGAACATGGGCTTTGGCTTAAATGACGACAAAAAGCGGTGTCAACAACAGCCTGCTTCCCAGCAGAATGGCTTCCCAATACCGCCCCTCGATTGGCCGCCTAACATCCCAAGAGATTTGTTTAGGGATATGAAGCCGTAATTAAACGACTAAAAAGCAAATGCACCGACAGCACCTAAGTGATGTCTAGTTTTGCGTGAAAAAATTTTGGAATTTGGCATAACTTCTATGAACATCGATCCTGTAAATATCAACTTATCTACTTTCCTCGATCGCC
Source organism: Microcoleus sp. T3_D1 (assembly GCF_036700405.1). Lineage (NCBI taxonomy): Bacteria > Bacillati > Cyanobacteriota > Cyanophyceae > Oscillatoriales > Microcoleaceae > Microcoleus > Microcoleus sp. T3_D1. The sequence goes on along the minus strand of NZ_JAUBOV010000085.1, from coordinate 21,286 downwards.
ACAATCTGCTGCTAGCCAGTAACATGAAAAGCCCGATGGCACTTCCCAACAATTTCAACGATTTGATGGCAAGATTCAACCATGTCAGCGAGGCAATAAACAATCAAAGTGGCGATCGCATCAATGGACTGAATGATGATGACATCCTGTTGGGCGATGCCGGCAACGATACGATTTGGGGGAATGCTGGCAGCGATTTGCTCGCGGGCGACGCGGGGCTAGATGTATTAATCGGCGGGACTGAGAGCGATATCTTCGTGTTGGAAGAGCAGGAAGGAACTGATATTCTCACTGACTTTAATCTTAACGAGCGCGATCGGCTCGGTTTAGCTGCGGGGTTAACCCTTGATGAATTAATCGTTTATCAAGGCACAGGCGACAACAGCGACAGTACATTAATTAGCACTAAGACTGGGAATTTGCTGGCAATTATCAAAAACACCAGTGCCAGCGCGATCGACAATTCAGCCTTCCTCACTTTAAAACCTCCTGGATCTGTAACCAGCCTGGGCGATCGGGCCATGCGATCGGATCTCGCTAGAGAACAGTTTAAGGTAGATGGCACTGGCGTAAAAATCGGGGTTATATCTAATGGTTTCAACAGGTTGGGTGGAGCCGCCAAAGATATTGAAAGTGGCAACTTGCCTGCAAAAGTCAAGATATTAGCAGAAGAGCCGGATAATAACTTATCTGCGCCTAATGATGAAGGCAGGGCTATGCTGCAACTCATTCACGATATTGCTCCGGGAGCAGATTTGTTATTTCATACAGACAGACCTGTCGGTCAGTTTAACAGCTTTCTAGAATTTTCCAAAGCAAGTGAAAGGGTAATGGCTGATGGCATTCGCGCGCTGGCAGCACAGGGAGCTCAAATCATTGTGGATGATTCGAGATTCCCATCTCAACCGATGTTCCAGGATGGAATTGTTGCCCGAGCGATCGAGGAAGTCACTAAAAAGGGAGTTGTCTACTTTACTGCGGCGGGTAATAGCGATCGCGCTAGCTATCAAAGTGCTTTCAACTCGGCTGGTTTCTTTGCTGGTTTTGGAGAATTGCATGACTTCGATCCGGGGATTGGGGTCGATATCTATCAAAGCATCACGCTAGAGAAAGGTGATTCCTTCAGCCTCTCATTCCAATGGGACTCACCGATGGGTCGATCGACTAACGACCTCGATATTTACTTTGTTGACAGTACAAAACAAAAAGTATTGGCTCGCAGTATGCTGTCAAATGTAGGAGGAGATCCGATCGAGCTTCTCACATTCCGCAATGATGGGTCCTTTGGCTCCGATCGATTCAATCTCATGATTGCCAAGCGATCGGGTGCGGATCCCAGTTTGATGAAGTATATAGCGGGCGGTTCCGCTACCTTCAAAATCAACAATTACAACACCAATAGTTCAACGGTATATGGCAATGCGAATGCCAGAGGAGTCGCAGCAGTCGGGGCAGCCTCTTACTTGCTCACCCCTAAATACGGTGTAAATCCTGCAATATTGGAAAACTTTTCTTCGGCTGGCGGCACTCCTATTTTGTTTGATGAAAAGGGCGATCGTCTATCTAAACCTGAGTTGCGCCCGCAGCCGAGTTTCGTCGCTCCCAACAATACCAATACGACGTTCTTTGGCAACGATATTCTGGAAGATGCTGACAGTTTCCCCAATTTCGCGGGCACATCTGCAGCGGTTCCTCATGCGGCGGCAGTTGCGGCTTTGATGCTGCAAGCAAATCCCTACTTAAGCCCAGCGGACATTAATAGAGTCCTAGCGCAAACGGCTTTGGATATGGACGATCCAAACACGCCCGGTTTTGATGTTGGATTTGACCTTGCCAGTGGATATGGTTTGATTCAAGCCGATCGGGCGATCGAGCTAATTAGTTAAAAGTGTTCGGTTGTAGGCATTAGGTAATAGCTATGAGGTGATAGAGTTCGGTTGTAGGTGTTAGGTTTGAGGTGTGAGGCTATTTTCGCAAGTTGCCGAAATTAGCATTTCATATCATCCCATCAGCGTTTATCCGCGTTTATCCGCTAAGGAATGAGAATTAAATAACTTAGAATTTTGATGGTTCTTGTGGGATGGGCGTCCCGCCCGTCCAGAAAGGGCGGGCTATAAGCCCAACCCCTACTCCCCACTTTCAAGAGTGTAAATTATTTAATTCGCGATCCTAAAATCTGCGGTTGCAAAAATCCCCCGCTACAGCATTACCATAGCGAGGGATTTTTGTCAACCTACCAACTCAATTTTCTTGCAGTTTGTTGTTAGCTTCTGTCAGTAGCAGCTACTGGTTCAAAGCTTGGAACCACCAACTCACCATTCTGCTTAGTGAGTTGATTGTACAGCCTTTCGGTATTCGGGAAATTCGCAGCCGGCAGAGTCGGGAAGCGACGGTAAGGAACAGTATCCTCGCCAAACGCCTCGGCATATTCAACGCTGTTCAACATCGCGTTGATAAAGCCCTTAATCCCTTTACTTGCCAAGATTTGGTTGTACGTCCGAATCTCCGCTTGATTGCGGGGAGCGCGGCCCAAGAAGTGCTTCGTTCCCAACTCAATCACCTTAGTATTGGGATAAGGTGCGTAGAACTGTTTGACGTACAGCGACGAGCAGCCCAAAGCCTCAATGAACTCCTTGAGATTGATTTCATTGTTGCCAAGTTTGCTTTCCAGCGCCGTGAATTCATTCTTCACAACATACGGGTTGATGTCGCGCTCAAAAATTTGACGGTAAGCAGCTTGAATTAAAGTTTTCAAAGCTACTTTGTCCGAAGTAGTCGTCAGCTTGAACACCTTAGTTTGTTCGCGCCGCTTGCTGACACCTTGAGCGAGGCTATTTTGTAACTCGAAATCGCCCCGATCGAGCGCAGTGCCGAGTTCGATAAACCGAGGAGTTTCCGGTGTCTGAGCTTGGAAATTTTGCTCAGCGATGGAACCCGATCGCATCGTCCGCATCGACAAACCACCGGGAGTCACATAGCGCTCGTAGGGCACTGTATCTTCCCCAAAAGCTTCGTTGTACTCCGTGCTGTCCATGATGCTATCGACCAGCGCGTAGAAACCCTTCTTAGCGCAAATGTCAAAGTAAGCGTTCATTTCCTGACGGCCATAGGTAGGGCGTCCCAGGAGTCGGCGGTGAATGTACTCGATCGCCTTACAAACGTAGAGCTTGCTCCAGTACATATTGCGGAACACGTCAGACTTCGCCAACATCCGAATAAACTCGCGCATCGGAATCTCGCCGTTTTCGAGCTTAATTTCCGCCACCTTTTGGCGCTGGCCGTCGAACACGTCGCGACCAAACACTTGCAGGTAAGCAGCCCGAATCACCGCTTGGGTGGAACTTTCGGTAAATTTGACACTGGAAGCATTGCTGTAGCTGCTGGAGACACCGCGGGCAGTTTTCTTGGAAGCAACATAGTTGCTCGGTAACTGGTCTAATTTAAAGACCTTGGGGCCCAGAGAACCAGGAGCAGCACCGCGAGCCGCCGGATTGCTCAACTGATTGTCAATACCTGCACCTTGACGGATCAGGATGCGGCGAGTGTCTTTGCCGAAGGGAGCCGGACGGCTCTTGGGGTTGCGAGTTTCTTTCGGGAAAATCGCGCCAAACTGAATTTCTAAGGGGTCATTGCCAACACCGTAAACGTGCTGGTCTGGCAGAGGCTGGGTGTAGCCGGCGAACAAGGTGATGAACTGAGGCACCTTGCGGAACGGAGCGCTGAAATTGAACAAATCAATTTGCGGGCCCCAGTTGCGACACTCCTGAGCTTCTTGGCCCAAACCGCGCAGGTAAGGCACTGTTTCTTCGCCGAAGTAGTCGGAATATTCCTGGGAATAAACCATCGCGTCTACGAGGGCTGGCAGGCCGCCTTTGCTGACGATCGCAAAATACTTGCTAAATTCCTCCCGCGAGCTCAAACCGCGGCCGAGGAAGTGGCGGGCGGCAAGTTCTACAGCGCGGCTGTTGACAAACGGCTCGTAGAATTGCTGACGGTACAGAGGAGATTTACCAAGGCGACGAATAAACTCTTTCATCGAGATTTCGCCATTTTTGACCTTGGATTCCAAGTCAGAAATGCTTTGGCTGTATGCGCGGGTAATATCGCGCTCGAATACTTGGCGGTAAGCTGCTTTGATTACTTCTAGCTTTTCGGCCGAAGACAGACCGGTTTTCATGACGAATTTCGATCGCCGCTCGGCTGCGTTGAAGTAGATTTGAGGCAGTTGCAAGCCTTGCTGGTCGTTGCTTTCGCGCTGCCGCACCTTGTCTGAAGGTGTGGGAGCTTTGAATTCGGTAATTGCTACGTCGAAATACTGTCCGACGATCGCCGCGGCCTCTGCATTGTTTTTGAAATAGCCCAAGGATGCTGCCTTCATTTCCTGCATTGCCACAATTGTGGCTGCCGAAGAGCAAGCATTTTCGATGATTTCCCGCAATCCGCGCACGTTCACCGAAATAATGTTCGGGTCGCCAGCTACGATCGCGTAGGTGATGTAGCGCAAAAACCAGCTCAAATCCCGCAGAGATTTGGTCATGTTGCCCGGGCCGTAGCGCGAGACATTGATCGGCTGAAATCCTGCTGGGATTGGGCCGCTGTAGCCGCCACCGTTGCCAGAAAATAGATTTCCTAGCCCCAAGAAACCGCCGCCACCGCCACCGCCGTTGCCGCCGCCTGCGCGACCTTCAACGTAGGTAACAGTTCCCAGTTTCATGCCTTCAGAGACATTGCCCGATCCGCCGCGAGCCGCGCCTGCTACAGCCATCGCAGGTTCTTGTGGTCTTTCCAAAAATGCCAGCGGGGAACCGCCGGTAAAAATCCGGTTGGCTGCGCGGGATACTATCAGTTCCGAGTTTTTGGTCAGCGTCGCAGAGATATCGATCCGAAGAGCCCCTGAACTGAAATAACTTGCCAGTTCGCTGAGTTCGCCCCGCTGTAGAAAGCGGTCTTGCTGTTCTGCTTGCGAAATTGTTGCGACCGGTACAGTTTGATATAGTTGCGGACGCGCAACCGAGCTTCCACCACTTGCTTTTACAGTCATTAGACTCTTTCGCTCCCTATCCAAATAGTTGCAGCATTTAACCAGACTAACCTTGCCTTCTGATGCAGGTCAAAGTAGGTATTTTTGCTTTGTTTACTTTTTGCCTTTACCTGTCACGAGGTTCGGGCGCGCTTACTTTCTTAGATTAAAATGTTTTGGTTTCATCTTTCTTCCTGCCGGGAAATGTCCGACCCGAAGGCAGGCACGGGGTACTCCCTCCGCTGCACTCCGCCGGCATACCCGTGGAAAAAAAGACTCGGCAGGAGAGTTGCCTTTGGGCGATCGCAGCCAGTGCCTTGAATTAAAGGAAAAGAAAATCAAAAATTTTCTTGTGCCTTTTTCTGGATCTGTGACTTTCTGCGGAAAGACGCCTCCGCTTTACCCAAAAGCTCAGCGGTGGGTTATTGACAGTCCTGGTTTGTTAAAAAGCCTGCCGACATTTATTGTATAGATTTAAGAGAGCGTATATGAGAAAAAATGATAAGTTTTATTACGCAGAAGCTGTCAGGGCTTGGCTACCAGGGGTTAGTCGATCGCCCGATCCCTCTCTCTTAGGCTTCCCAACTTGGCGAGACGCCACTTTGGTTGCCAGTAAGGAAGCAATAGAAGTGCATCGCGTCGCGCTGTTCGTCCGTAGCTACTGACAACCAATCTCCAAACTCACGCACTATTACCTCACTTATGGATACTACGCCTGATATCAGTGCTGCCGTGCGGCGGCTGTACGATACTTTCCCTTTCCCGCCCGATCCGTTGTCCGATGAACCGCCCCCAGGCTACAACTGGCGCTGGAGTTGGCCTGATGCTTACAATTTTTGCACCGGCCAAAAGCCGCCAAAACTCGATATTCGGATTTTGGATGCTGGCTGCGGCACTGGTTCGAGCACCGATTATCTGATTCACCTCAATCCAGAAGCTTCGGTGACGGCGATCGACCTGAGTGCGGGTGCTTTGAAAGTAGCACAAGAACGGTGTCGGCGATCGGGGGCGCGCGAAGCTGATTTCCGCCACCTCAGCCTGTACGATGCCGCCGAGTTAGAGGGCGAGTTTGATTTGATCAACTGCGTGGGCGTGCTGCACCACTTACCCGATCCGATCCGGGGCATTCAAGCGCTGGCGGCGAAGTTGGCGGCGGGCGGTTTGATGCACATTTTTGTGTATGCTGAGCTCGGGCGCTGGGAAATTCAACTCATGCAAAAGGCGATCGGACTTCTCCAAGGCCCGCAAAAAGGTGACTATCCCGATGGTGTGAAAGTCGGCCGTCAAATCTTTGCTTCTTTACCAGAAAACAACCGTCTTGTCAAGTACGAAAAACAGCGTTGGGCAGGAGAAAATCAGCGAGACGAATGTTTTGCTGATATGTACGTTCACCCGCAGGAAATTGACTACAATATTGAGACTTTGTTCGAGTTAATTGACGCTTCGGGATTGGAATTTATCGGTTTCTCAAATCCGGGATATTGGCAGTTAGAAAGACTTTTGGGTAAAGCGCCGGAATTGATAGAAAGAGCTCAGGGTTTGACGGAACGAGAGCTTTATCGATTAATTGAATTGTTGGATACGGAAATCACTCATTACGAGTTTTTCTTGGGCAAAAAGCCTGTTAATAAAATTGATTGGTCGGACGATAAGGCACTTTTGGCGGCAATTCCAGAGTTGAGTAGTTGTATGCACGGTTGGCCTAGTCAACAAGTGTTTGATTGCAACTACCAATTGCTCAATTTGTCAAGTGCTGAATTTGAGTTTTTGCAAGGTTGTGCACCCCCCCCAGACAGGGCGGGCACGGGGGCACCGCCCCTACAAGGTGGTGGGCAGAGTGTTGGGGAGATTTTGGCGGATGTGGAGATGGGATTGGATGAAGTGCGATCGATCTTGTCAAAACAGCTAATTTTGCTCACGCCCAAATAGGACTTAGGCATAGGTCAGAAACCGGGTTTTTTACTAAATCTTGGTTGGAAACGGTGAATTCCGTGAAAAACCCGGTTTCTTTGGTCGGAGTGCGAACTGTTTAAAGATGTTGAGATAAGATGAGATTGAATGCGATAAATCTAAAATCCAAAATCCCATGACTTTTCAATTTCCAACCGCAGTCAAAGAACGTCTTCAGGCATCGCCATCACAGATAGCCGACTTTTGCCAGCGCTGGAATATTATTGAATTAGCATTATTCGGTTCAATCCTGCGAGATGATTTTCGTCCCGATAGCGATATAGACATTCTAGCCAGCTTTGCCCTCAATACTTCCTGGAATCTTTTCGACTTTCTCCAAATGCAAGAACAGTTAGAAAGTATGTTGGGGCGTGACATAGATTTAACTCAGAAACAACAAATAAATAACCCTTTTAGTCGAAATGAAATACTGCGGACTTGTCACATCATCTACTCTGAAAAGCGCACTATTTCCAGTTTATACTTTTCAATTAAACCAGCCAATCTAACTATGCAAGCAGACAATAGAAATCAGGCTGCCCTCTGGGATATGATAGAAGCAATTAAGCAAATAATGGAGTTTACCGCTAGCTTGTCCTGTGCAGAATACCGAGTAAATAGGATGGTGCAGCGGGCTGTTGAAAGAGAGTTTGAAATTCTCGGCGAGGCTGCTAGGAGAATTTCGGAGGAATTCCGTCAAGCTAATGATGATATTGATTGGCGCAATATGATTAATTTGCGGAATCTGATTGCTCATCGGTACGATCGCGTGGAACCCGATACTCTCTGGAATATCATTGTCACAGTGCTGCCCGGTTTGCTAAGCCAGTTAGAGTTGCTGCTGCCTCCGCTTCCCCCAGATGTGGAGTTACCTGATTGAATCCGTGGCATAAATCTTCCAATCCCAAATCCCAAATCCCAAATGGATTGACACAGGCCCCCGTCTGCGGCTACGCTTTGAAGTTAGAGGTTGCTTTGCTTGTAGAGGAAGTAGCCCGCGTCGCCCAAAAATCTAGTTGCACTGCCCAAAGCTGTTGCGAGCAGCAATGGACAGCTAACCGCCAAACTGATATCAGCAGTCTGGAGGCTAACGGAGTATGATAACACTCTGTGTAGCCGCCCTGCTATGTGTTGAAAAGCGGGGCGGCTGGGTTTTTGGGTTTTTCTAGAAAACCCAAAACCAGGAGAACATAATTATGTCACAGGAATTCTTGCCTGACGACAACAAATTCGATCGGCCAAATGACGACTCAGCAGCAGAATCGGAACAGGATGTGGTTTGTGTAACGGTGACAGGTTCGCCCAAGGGTGTCAGGGAAACCATACTCACTTTGTACCGCCTGGGATTTGCCCAAGTGGGCGATTGGAGTCCCCTACAACGTGCAGCTAATCCGAAGCAAGTGATGAGTGTGCTGATTCGCCGTCGGAAGCGCAAAGCGTAGGTGTTTGCTCGTTCCCAGGCTAGAGCCTGGGAACCAGTTAATTAAGAAGACCAACAAATATCAGGCACGTTACTTTACTAAATCAGGATAAGAGCATATCTTAATTTAGAGGCTGAAACCCCTTTAAAAAAGCTAGGCGGGGAAAGGCACATTTCCCCGCCTAAGCCTTGTAAGCATTGGAAAACTGATGTTGTGTTACATGAACACTTTATGTGTTATGTTAACTTTTTTGAATATTTGAGAGGCATTATGGGAGAAGCAAAACGAAGAAAAAAAGCGCGTGGTTTAGGAAAAACGTCTACTACACAACAAATCTCAACATCCTCAAACATTTTTTATAGGACTCTTCACCAAATTTCAGAAATTGAAGATGTTGAGTTTCAACAAGCTCGTGAAAATTCACCATATTTAGCGTTACTGTGGTCTGCTCTGGTTACTTTTCACGATCATATTGACAATTACACATTATTAGGAATTGTAGATTTTTGGCAAAACTACTGGGAAAAAGCAGCATATTTATTAGGTGCAATAGAACTTAGCGAGCATCGACATCTATTATGGGTAAGTAATATAAAAACCATGAGATTAATGATTTTAAAAAAGTTAGAAAAATATTTAAAAAACGATAACCAATATTTTTTAGAACATGGAACCACACCTTTTTCATCTATGGCTGAAACGACAATAGAAGTAGCACTGGCTATGTATCGTCCCACCGATTGTATTATTTACTATGGGAAAAAGTTAGCAGTTTATAAAGGGTACGATAGTATAGACTTACAAGGAGAATTAATGATAGCTGTTAAACACGTTATCGGATGCTGGAGTCTTTATCCTTTCCCACAGACATTGAGTGTTCCTTTTTCTGATTACAAACAAGCTAAATTAGCATTGAAAAATTTTCCTACATCATTGAAAGGTGAGTTAGTGCATTATCATTCTAGTAAACTTGCGAAATTATTGGGATTAACAATTAATGGTAATTACGCCTATTTAATTAAATAACGTCGATCGGACTGCAGCCAATTTTGGAGTCTTATTGGTGCAAAACCCTACTAAATTCGGCAGACATCAAAGCCTGTCTTGCTTTTGCCGCAGACCTTGAGAAAACTGAGCCGCCTTGACTACTTTCAACGTCAGGGTTCTTTTTTTATCCCTACTTGCTCAAACCTGAAATCCTGACCTAAACAAACCAGGATTATTTGCAGTTATAATTACGCTTATTAGTACAAAATATTGCTTTATGAACTACCACGACATCATCACAATTGAACCGGGAAAACGCAGTGGCAAACCATGTATTCGGGGAATGCGAATCACCGTCTACGACATCTTAGAATATCTCGCAGGTGGCATGACGGAAGCAGAAATTCTGGAAGATTTTTCAGAATTAACTTCGGCAGACATCAAAGCCTGCCTTGCTTTTGCCGCAGATCGTGAAAAAAAGTTATTTGTGGCATCCCTGTGAAACTACTGTTGGACGAAAACCTCTCAGACCGAATTCTTCAGAGAATTATCGGTTTGTATCCCGATTCGGCTCATGTCAAGACCCTAGGACTGACAAATACTGATGATGCAGAAATTTGGGAATATGCAAAGGCAAATGATTTTGTGATTGTTTCCAAAGATTCTGACTTTCATCAACGGAGTTTACTTTACGGTCATCCTCCCAAATTTATTTATCTCCGTGTTGGCAATTGCTCAACATCTAAAATTGTTCAAATTCTACAAGATGAATTCGACATCATGAGTCAGTTTGGAGATAGAGAAGCAGAGAGTATACTGGTATTGTCATAGCATGAAAAAAAAAACAAAGACTGAGGAGATATCAACTTAAGGAGTTTACAGGAGTGAAGAAAATATCCAGCAAGTTAAGCTAATATAAAGTTGTTGATCTCAGCTCAATAATCCACTGAAAATGATGAAAGAAGACACCATTAACATCGTTGGTTTTCATGGACATATTTACTTCGACGCTGATAATCGCGATGCCGCAGCGCGTGTACGAGAAGGATTGACTCAGTTTGAGGTGCAGCTTGGGCGTTGGCATGACAAACCCATTGGCCCCCACCCCCAAGCAATGTATCAAGTTGCATTTTTACCAGACCAGTTTGGCAAAGTCGTTCCCTGGTTAATGCTGAATCGTGAGGGGCTCAATATTCTCATCCACCCTGAAACAGGCGACGATGTGGCTGACCACACGAAACATTCTTTGTGGCTAGGAGAGAAACTAGAGTTGAATGTCGAATTCCTGCGACCTAGGACAGCTAACGCCAGCTTATGATCGATCCGCGCGCAAGGCGAGGGCGTTACTTCATACTGACTTATCGCTGATAATAGATAATTAGCCGCCGATTTGAGACATGGTGCGGCTATAATTTCCTGTATTTACTAATAATAGTTATAATATCCTTAACAAATGACTGAATAAATGTATGAAAATTAGAGCAATCATCCATCCCGCAGAAGAAGGTGGCTATTGGGCTGAAGTTCCCGCACTTCCCGGGTGTATTACCGAAGGAGATACTATGGAAGAAGTGGTGGCTAATTTAAAAGATGCGATTGAAGGTTGGCTCGATGTTGCTAATAGTCGTGAAGCAATTGCCTCCACAGATAAAGTTGTTGAAATTGCTGTATGAAATCTATTTCAGGAAAGCGACTGTGCAAAATACTAGAGCAGAAAGGTTGGGTTTTGAAAAGAGTTACTGGCAGTCATCATATCTATGAAAACGCCGAAATAGAACAAATTTTGTCAATTCCAGTTCACCGGAATCAAGATTTGAAAGTTGGAACCTTAAGAGCCTTGATGAAAATAGCCCAGCTATCTGAGGAAGATTTACAAAGTTTGTCTTAAGTATAATCTATATCGCGTAGCATCGATCTTTACCCCACTCTATCCAAGCTGATGCCATCTGTTTTACCCTACCCCTTTGTTCCGGTTTAATGGGATTTTCACCCGTAATTTCATTCAATGCAGCTAACCAGTAAAGGGGATTCTTTTGCAGTTCCGATAGCAACAGCGACACGACTTGAGAACCCATATTAATAATTTCCTGATATGCAGGATGCTGAGACATTTGAGCTGTCGAAGACATTCCCCCAACTTCACTCTGCCATTCCGTAGCAAGAGTATAAAATTTGTCAATTACCTCGATCGCAATTTCAGCATTTTGATGGCAAAGATCTCGATCGGTATTTGCTGCGCGATTTTCTCGTTGCGCGATCGAGCTTTCAATGTTCATCAAGACTAATTCTTCGATGGATACATTCATCTGGGCAGCAACTTTTTGTAGCTTCAGCATCAGCAGGTCTGAAATGGCGATCGAGATGGTGTTCATCGTTAAAAACCTGATTTATAATTAACCACAGAGAACGCAGAGATTACAGAGAGGGGGAGAGAATATCGAGGAAATACTAAAATCGGAATTGATATCACCCGCCGATTTGAGACATGGTGCGGCTGTAATTTCCCTGAGTAGTTCCCGAATCTCGCTGCTTGAAATTAATCTCCGGTTTCATCTCTAATATGTGCCGCACTCGATCGCGCAATTCGCCTGTAGACACCCCATTCCGCAGAGCAGTTTTTAAGTCAATTTGACCAGTTTCGTTCAGCAGACAAGGCCGCAGCCACCCGTCAGCAGACAAACGCATCCGGTTGCAGCGATCGCAAAAACACTCGGACATTTGGCTGATAAATCCTAAAGTGCCCTTCGCCCCCGGAATTTGAAACACATCCGCCGGCCCGTTACCGCGCACTCCCGACTCGGCTAACCCGTATTTGTCGTTAATTTGCTGCCGCAATTCTGCTGATGCTACCCAACCTTTATCGCCAAATAAATCCCCATTGCCGATCGGCATAAACTCAATAAAACGAACGTGCCAATTCCGGTTAATTGTTAACGCCGCTAAATCCAATATTTCGCCGTCATTCACACCGGGAATTACCACCACATTCAGTTTCAGCGGGTCGAATCCTGCTTGATAAGCCGCTTGAATTCCCTCCCAAACCTGCGTCCATCGCGATCGTCCCCGACTACCAATTATCTTATCAAAAGTCTCCGGTTCCAGCGAATCCAAACTAATATTAATCCGGCGCAAACCAGCATTGTAGAGATTTTCCGCCATTCCAGCCAGCAAAAAGCCGTTAGTTGTCATTGACAAATCTCGCGTTTCCGGCAAAGATGCGATCGACCTTACCAATTCCACCACCCCAGGCCGCAGCAGCGGTTCCCCTCCAGTCAAGCGAAACTTGGTAAATCCCACGGGTATGAAAACTTCGCGCAGCAGAGTTAGCAATTCCGAGTGAGTTAACAACTGCTGCTGCAATACATAGTCCAACTCGCTACCTTCTGGCATACAGTAGAGACAGCGGAAGTTGCAGCGGTCTATCAAGCTAATCCGAAGGTAGTCTACGGTATCCATGTCAATAGTTTGTAATATTATTTAATTGTAAGCGCTGATGCGAGATTCTGCAATTAATATGAACGGGCAAGATGCCCGTTCCACAGTGGATAAATTTTCTGTGGGTGGAACAGGCATCTTGCCTGTTGCAAATTTCCCAAAGTCGATAAATTGTCTGTTGGTGGAACAGGCATCTTGTTGGTTGCACAAAAAAACAATATAATATGATATTATTCATAATAAGTATCAATTTAATATTTAAGCTTTTTACCTATGTTCTTTAAATTTGAAGCCGATTTTGTAGAAGCTCTGCGCTGTATCCCGATGCAAGTCCGTCTCAAGTTAGATACTTGCGGCATTAAATTGAAGTTGCAGGATTGGAATCATTTCAACCAAGCAGAACGGCAAAGTCTTGTAGAGTTACCTTGCTCGACAGAAGCAGAAATTATTGATTACCGAGAAAAGCTAAATCAAATATTAATTCAACAGACAGGCAAACCGGGAACAGATTTGGCGGTTGATGAAAATCCCCCGTGGATGGATGCTGCAACTGTACCGGAGTCTGTTTCTGCAAAAGCGCAAGAGCTCGGCGTGACAATTACTTTGCCACAGTGGGCGAGTTTGCAGCCACTACAGCGATTTGCTTTGATTAAGCTTAGTCGATCGAGCCACGAGAATAAAAATTTTATTCCGGCGCTTCAAGAGTTTAAGGTTATTCAATGAGATCAAGTTTTAACTGACATCTTGCACCATCCTCAATTAGCCTTTTAGGAACAGGCAAGATGCCTGTTCCACAAGAAAATCTACTCTTTGTGGAACGGGCCGGAGAGCCCGTTCTTGAGAATGGTGCAAGATGTGAGTTTAATCAACTCTTCTAGGGCGCACAGGCCGCAGAGGCAGACAAGGGAGAGTTACCTCATCGATTCGGGCGATCGTCCTTTCTCACTTCTCAGCAAGTGACACTCACTTAGTGAGAAGTGACAGAACAATGTGTAATATAGTGCGATCGGGCGGTGGGAGAGGTAGGGTGAGGTCGATCGGACATTTAACGGGTTGAGGTTTCCGAAGCGCCCGACACCAAATTCCGAAAATATGATTAATTTTATTTTAAGTATTGTTACCGCCGCGTGGTATGATTTTTCTGAGTTTGCAAAGCACTCGCCTGCTACCTGCATTAGTTTCTGAGCTTCGTGAACACGCAAAACACACCCACCGAACCCACACCAGCAACCGAGGATATTCCTCAAGCTGGCACAGTCTCGACAGTCTCGACAGTCTCGTCCGAGACAACGAATCCCATGCAAGACTTTTATCGCCTCCAACAAGAGTTGTTGGCGTACACCCTTGCTTTTACGGCGATTATTTTTATCTCCGTTTGGATTTTTTACTCGCTCAATATTGCCCTGAATTATTTGCTTGGGGCGAGCACAGGTGTGGTTTACTTAAAGATGTTGGCTAGAGACGTTGAACGAATCGGCAGCCAAAATCAGCGCATCAGCAAAACAAGGCTCGGTGTGTTTTTAGCGGTGATGATAGTAGGAACACAGTGGAATCAGCTACAGATTTTACCGATATTTTTGGGATTTCTGACTTACAAAGCTGCGCTGTTGGTTTACGTGATCCGAAGTGCATTAGCACTAGACTACAGGTAAGTCAGGCAATTCGAGCAAAACTCAACTCATCGATTTGTATGGGGAAGCCCGTTGAATGGCAATGCTTGACGTTCTAAACACCTTTAATCGTTTCCCCCTCGCCGAATTGGAAGTTGGGCAGCAGTTGTACTGGCAACTCGGCAATCTGAAAGTGCACGGGCAGGTTTTTCTAACCTCGTGGTTTGTAATTGCCGTTTTAGTCGTAGTTTCGATTTTAGGAACCAGCAAAATCCAGCGAATTCCCAGCGGAATGCAAAATTTTATGGAGTATGCGCTGGAATTTATTCGGGACTTGGCTAAAAACCAAATTGGGGAAAAAGAATATCGCCCTTGGGTACCGTTTATTGGTACATTATTTCTGTTCATCTTTGTGTCAAACTGGTCTGGCGCTCTAATTCCTTGGAAGCTAATTAAGCTGCCATCAGGCGAATTGGGAGCTCCTACCGCTGACATCAACACGACGGTAGCATTTGCACTGCTGACTTCTCTAGCATATTTTTATGCAGGTCTCAGCAAAAGCGGCTTGGGGTATTTCGCCCACTATGTTGAACCGGTGCCTTTCATGTTGCCGTTCAAAATCATAGAAGATTTCACTAAGCCTCTGTCCCTGAGTTTCCGTTTGTTTGGCAACATTCTTGCGGACGAATTGGTGGTCGGAGTGCTAGTCTTGCTAGTGCCTTTATTTGTTCCTCTGCCAGTGATGGTTCTGGGACTATTTACGAGTGCAATTCAAGCTTTGATTTTTGCTACCTTAGCCGCCGCCTACATTGGTGAAGCTCTAGAAGGCGGTCACGGCGAAGAACACCACGATTAACTAACGATAAACGGCTAAGAATGAAGGAGGAAAAAGAAAAATTCTGAACTCAAACTTTCTCCCGTTAAATCGGACAATTCTCTAGACTTTCTGTTCTCAATTTTGTACTTTAGATAAGGAAAATCATCATGAACCCAACAGTTGCTGCCGCTTCCGTAATTGCCGCCGCTTTGGCAGTAGGTTTAGCTGCAATCGGCCCTGGCATCGGTCAAGGTAATGCAGCAGGTCAGGCTGTAGAAGGGATTGCCCGTCAGCCGGAAGCAGAAGGTAAAATTCGCGGCACCTTGCTGTTGAGTTTGGCGTTCATGGAAGCGCTCACAATTTACGGTTTGGTCGTAGCCCTAGTGCTGCTGTTTGCCAACCCCTTCGCATAATAATTTGAAATTTTAGATTTGAGGTTTTGGCGATTCTAATCCAAAATCTCAAATCTAAAATCGATTAAGCGAATTAGATGGAAGCCGTCAAAAAATCATGATGCACTGGACAGTATTACTAGCAGTTGAAGAAGCGGCTAAGGAAGGGGGACTGTTTGATATAGATGCTACGCTGCCTCTGATGGCGGTGCAGTTTTTAATTCTAGTCGCAGTCTTGAATGTAATTTTTTACAAGCCGCTCAGCAAGTCAATTGACGATCGCGCCGATTACATTCGCAACACTCAAGTCTCCGCCCAAGAACGCTTGGCAAAAGCTCAGCAACTAGCGCAGCAGTACGAGCAAAAACTGGGAGAAAGTCGCAAACAGTCTCAATCAGTAATTGCTGCTGCTCAAGCTGATGCCCAAAAAATTGGGGCAGCAAAAGTAGCTGAGGCTCAACAAGAAGCTCAAGTCGCGCGGGAAAAGGCTGGGCAAGAAATAGAGCAGCAAAAGCAAGAAGCAATGCGCTCACTAGAACAACAAGTAGACGCGCTCAGCGGCCAAATTCTCGAAAAGCTATTAGGGCAGTCGCTGGCCAAATAGCGAGACAGAAGAGTTTTAGATTTTTGAGGGAATCTCAAATCTAAAATCGCTTCACCCAATCTGCACGCGCAATTATGGAAGAGTATCATGGGGACTGTTTTATTGCTAGCCACAGAAGCTAGCGGCGAAGGTGGTTTCGGTTTAAATTTCGATATTTTAGAAACCAACCTGATTAACCTGGTCATTATTATTGCAGTGCTGTTTTATTTCGGGCGCGGATTTGTAGGTAAAATCCTGACAGAGAGGCGTTCGGCCATCCAAGAGGCGATTCAAGAAGCAGAAAAACGCCAAAAAGATGCAGCAGCAGCTCTAGCAGAGCAACAGCAAAAATTGACTCAAGCGCAAGCAGAAGCGGAACGAATTCGTGCCGCGGCTGAAGAAACTGCCCAGAAAGCAAAAGAAGCAATTCTAGCTCAGGCAGCGCAAGACGTTGAACGCATGAGAGCAACAGCAGGTCAAGAGTTGGAAGCGGAGCGGGAAAGAGCGATCGCCCAACTGCGATCGGCCGTTGTATCTCTGGCATTAGCAAAGGTGGAAAGCCAGCTAAAAACTAGCTTGGACGACGGCGCTCAACACCAATTAATCGATCGCAGCATTGCGTTACTGGGAGGCTAAAACGTGAGTACAGTCAGCACAGAAGTCTTACAGCCTTACGCATCTGCCTTGATGTCACTGGCTCAGTCCAACAATCTCTCAGAGAAGTTCGGCGAAGATATTCGTTCCTTGCTGAGCCTGCTAGAAGGTTCGGAAGATTTGCGTCAATTTTTAGCCAATCCGCTGGTAAAACCGGATGCTAAAAAAGCCGTAATTGGGCAAATAGCGGGTGAAGAAATGAGCCCCTTGATGCACAGCTTTCTGAAGCTATTAGTAGACAAAGGAAGAATTCTTTTTTTAGAAGGGATTGGCAAACAATACTTGGCAAGGCTCCGAGAACTAAACCAAACAGTATTGGCTGAAGTTACATCGGCAGTCCCGCTTTCAGACGCTCAACAGCAGACTGTTCGCGAGAAAGTGCAGGCGATGACCAGCGCTAGAAGCGTAGAAATTGAAACCAAAATAGACGCAGATTTAATCGGCGGTGTGGTAATCAAAGTAGGCTCTCAAGTAATTGATGCCAGCCTGCGGGGACAATTGCGCCGTCTAGGAATTCGCTTGAATTCCTGAGAGTTAATAGCTGATGACTATTAGCTAATTTAATTAGCAGTTAACGGTTGGTAGTTTTGAACAACTGATAACTGACAACTGACAACAAACAACTGACAAAAAACAACTGACATGGCAGCAATCAGACCTGACGAAATTAGCAGCATTATTCGCCAGCAAATTGAGCAGTACGACCAAGACGTAAAAGTCTCTAACGTCGGTACTGTTCTGCAAGTAGGCGACGGCATTGCTCGGATTTATGGCTTGGATAAAGCCATGTCTGGGGAATTGCTAGAATTTGCCGACGGCACCGTGGGCATTGCACTGAACCTCGAACAAGATAACGTGGGTGCAGTGTTGATGGGCCAAGGCCTCGGCATTCAAGAAGGTTCGGCAGTTACTGCTACTGGCAGAATTGCTGAAGTCCCCGTGGGTGAAGCAATGTTGGGACGGGTAGTTGATGCTTTGGCCCGTCCGATTGACGGCAAAGGAGAAATTAAAACTACTGAATCTCGCTTGATTGAATCTCCGGCACCGGGGATTGTTTCTCGCCGTTCTGTTTACGAACCGATGCAAACAGGAATTACCGCTATTGATGCGATGATTCCGGTGGGAAGAGGACAGCGGGAACTGATTATCGGTGACAGACAAACCGGTAAAACTGCGATCGCGATCGACACAATCATCAACCAAAAATCGGAAAACGTGATCTGCGTTTACGTGGCGATCGGTCAAAAAGCTTCTACAGTAGCTAACATCGTCAACGTCCTGCAAGAAAAGGGCGCGATGGACTACACGATCGTAGTAGCAGCCAACGCTAGTGACCCCGCAACTCTGCAATACTTGGCTCCCTACACAGGTGCTAGCTTAGCCGAGTATTTCATGTACAAAGGCAAGCACACTTTGGTCATTTACGATGACCTTTCCAAACAAGCACAAGCTTATCGCCAAATGTCTCTGTTGCTGCGCCGTCCTCCCGGTCGCGAAGCTTATCCCGGAGACGTGTTTTACCTGCACTCTCGCTTGCTAGAACGCGCTGCTAAATTGAGCGACGAGTTGGGCGAAGGCAGCATGACTGCTTTGCCAATTATCGAAACCCAAGCTGGTGACGTTTCTGCTTACATTCCGACGAACGTAATTTCGATTACCGACGGTCAAATCTTCCTTTCTTCTGACTTGTTTAACGCTGGTTTGCGTCCCGCAGTAAACCCCGGTATTTCGGTATCGCGGGTAGGTTCGGCGGCTCAAACTAAGGCGATGAAAAAAGTAGCCGGTAAGGTGAAATTGGAATTGGCGCAGTTTGAAGAACTGGCAGCATTTTCTCAGTTTGCTTCTGACTTGGATAAAGCTACTCAGAATCAATTGTCGCGCGGTCAGCGCTTGCGGGAACTGTTGAAACAGCCCCAAAGTTCGCCTCTGCCGATGAACGAACAAGTGGCTGTAATCTATGCCGGTATTAACGGCTATATGGATGACATCCCAGTGGAAAAAGTCAGCAAGTTTACTGTTGGTTTGCGCGACTATTTGCGGACTAGCAAGCCGAAGTACGGCGAAATTGTTCAAGGCGGAAAAGCCTTGACTGATGAAGCTGAGAAGCTGCTGAAAGAAGGCATCACTGAATACAAGCAAAGTTTCTTGGTTTCTGCGTAATTAGTCATTAGTCATCAGTGATTAGTCATTAGTTAAGTCACAGATCCCCCCTAGCCCCCCTTAAGAAGGGGGGGACAAGAGCATTCAAAGTCCCCAGTTAAGTCACAGATACCCCCTTAGCTTGCCCCCTACTCAACCCCTACTCCCCTTAATAAGGGGAGTAGGGGGTGGGACAAGAGCATTCAAAGTCCCCCTTCTTAAGGGGGATTTAGGGGGATCGAGACTTTGAAAAAAACGAGAGATACAGGTGGTTTCGGTCTTAAGTTGACACGAAGAAGGACACGGTGCCGTGTATCTATCGTAGCTAAACTTAAAAACTGATGACTAGGAACTAAAAACTCGGGAATAAAAGCTAAGAACTAAGGAGAAAGTTATGGCAAATCTGAAAACTATTCGCGATCGCATTAAGTCGGTCAAGAACACTAAAAAGATTACAGAAGCAATGCGCTTGGTGGCCGCTGCAAAGGTGCGCCGCGCTCAAGAACAGGTGACTGCTACTCGACCTTTTGCCGATAGACTGGCAGAGGTATTATACGGTTTGGCGGAACGCTTGCAGTTTGAAAACCTGGATTTGCCGCTGCTGAAAAAACGCGAAGTGCGATCGGTGGGACTGTTGGTAGTTTCGGGCGATCGGGGTTTGTGCGGCGGCTACAACAGCAACATCATCAGATACGCCGAAAATCGCGCTAAGGAAATCAAAGCTGAAGGCTTAGACTACAAATACGTGTTGGTAGGACGCAAAGCTACCCAGTATTTCCAGCGCCGCGAACAGCCGATTGATGCTACTTACGCTAACTTAGAACAAATTCCCACAGCACCGGAAGCGGCACAAATTGCTGACGAATTGCTTTCCTTGTTCCTGTCGGGAACTGTGGATAGAGTTGAGCTAATTTACACCAAGTTTGTGTCATTAATTAGTTCGCGCCCGGTAATTCAAACCTTGCTGCCCCTCGACCCGCAAGGTTTGGAAACTCCCGATGATGAAATCTTCCGCTTGACATCGCAAGGCGGACAGTTTCAAGTATCGCGCGAGAAGGTTGCTTCACCTACGAAGAGCTTGCCCAGGGACATGATTTTCGAGCAAGATCCGGCGCAAATTCTGGAGGCTCTTTTGCCATTGTATTTGAACAACCAATTGCTGCGGGCTTTGCAAGAGTCTGCTGCTAGCGAGTTGGCTGCGCGGATGACGGCGATGAACAATGCTAGTGAGAATGCTAGCGATTTGATCGGTAGTTTGACGCTGACTTATAACAAGGCGCGGCAAGCAGCAATTACTCAGGAAATCCTGGAAGTTTGCGGCGGTGCTGAGGCTTTGAATGGTTAGGTTAGGGTTGACAATTGGTTGATTTTATGGTATGCGTCTGAGGAAACTCAGGCGCTTTTTTTTAACAGTTAGATCCTTGATAATATCAGGTTCGGTTAAATAGATATAATTCCTGTAGGGGCGGGTTCACCAATAATAATTGGCTAAAACCGACAATCTCATAAACCCGCCCGGCCGGTTCTTATCAGCAATTAACCAAACTTGATATAATTCGGCGGTTGAAACCGCTTCTTGTCAAACGAAGTCCGCCTGCGCGGACTAAGAAATAAGAAGGGTATTTAAGCCCGATTTGTTATTAGACTATCTTCCCGCGTTCTTCTAACCACCGCTGAAATGACTTCTGACTTTCTCCAGATGGTTTACCGAGAATAATATTTTTGATGCTAATGTCTTCGTCAATATCAGGCCAGTGGATTCCATCATTTCCACCAATAAATCGCCAATTATTGCGTTCGTTTGGTGTGCTATGCAATAGCCGAGGATACCAAGCTAAAGGAACAGAAATAGTACGACCATCGGATAGATCGACTGTTAGAGCGTCGTCTGTAACAACTACGTTTTGTGCTTGGGGGATTTCTAGCAACTCAACCATTAAAGAAGTCATTCCAACCTGCTAATAATTGCTGTTGATGTTCTTCAACAAGTTTCTGAATGTCATTGATTTCTGTACGATTGAAGCCTTTATTATTTTGAAGGCGAACTGGACTAAGCCAAAACTTAGCTTCTTCTCGATCGCGCTCAACGTGAACGTGGGGTGGTTCATCCCGATCGCCCGCCTAGCAGAAGAAACGGTATGGGCCGACTCGGAGTAACGTGGGCATTCAGACTTATTAATCACAAACTGACTTCTCTATTTTAACTCACATCTTGCACCATTCTCAAGAACAGGCAAGATGCCTGTTCCACAAAGAGTGAATTTTCTTGTGGAACAGG
>NZ_JAUBOV010000084.1:0-32630 GCF_036700405.1 Microcoleus sp. T3_D1 | reverse complement strand
AACATATTTAATTATGGACTAATGAGGGACATAGTATTGGTGAGTATTTCTACTCATCGCATAAGTGTTATGCTCCCTGAAGTCTTTCTAGTGCTTTCTTCTGTTTAAGGAATTTGAACTTGGTTACTGTCTTTGCTTTTTAAACAGCAACTTTTTGGTAAATGTAATCAACAGCCTGTTGAACTGTTTCTATGTTCTCCGCAGCTTGATCGGGAATTTCAATGTCGAATTCCTCCTCAATGGCCATAATTAGCTCTACTGCATCGAGAGAATCGGCTCCTAAATCCTTGGCAAAATTAGCGTTTATGGTGACTTTACTTGCCTCAAATTCTAGTTGCTTGGCAACAACGGCTTTGAGTTTTTCATAAATTTGCTGCTTAACCTTATCGCTTGGGAAAGATTCTGCAACAACGGTAGCAGTAGCAGTATTATTCGTACTTTCATCAGAATCTAATTCTAATTCCTCTTCGGATTCATCCCGGACTTTGAAGTACCAAAATAGATTAGCCACAGCCAAATCAGAGGCTTTTTCCAAATTCGACGATACTAAACTTGTATGACCCCCTAGTTCCCCTTGTTCAATGATATAATCTTCATACTCTTCACGTCGCTGCCGATCGAGCATCCATTCCAGTTGAGTGCGAAGCGCGTAAAAATGAGACTTCGGCTTCAAATTTTCATAAAATAACTGTTCCTCTGGGATTGCTAAAGCTGTTGCGGCTGAGTTTTTCTCCACCTTAACAGCAGAGTCAGGTTTACTAAAATCAGCACTTTGCAACTGTTTTAATTCACTTGGCGGTAAAGCTTTCATCCATTCAATATGATTTTGCCAAGTCTCTAATAAAACTAAATCGCGATCGTGAATGCACGTAATTTCAGGAAAAAGAAAGTCAAGCTCTTCGTCTGAGTCACAACAGTGTATAATACCGAGGCTATCTTGACGGATTTGTTGTTGAAGTTGAGAAATACGATCGCCCGCAGCACCAAATTCATTTTGCACCTGATAAGTCGCAATAATACTTTGTTCGATCGTCCAACTGCACTCTAACCGCCGCAACTGTCCCGCCGCACAGGTTTCTGACAACAACTGCGGATTTCTGTAATCAGCTAAAGCCTCAAACAGCATCCCCCGCGCCGCATCAATTTCAGCATTGCGGCGGTTGATATCTTGCAGTTGCAAAGCCGATCGCATTCGTTGAATTGCTTGATTAAATAACCCGTAAGCCCGCACTAAGACTAGGCGATGGTTCTCAAATTTTATATCTGCAACCACTTCGGAAATTAATTGCTTAATTTCTGCGCCTTGACCTTTCAAAAGTTGTTCTAAATTGATGAAACCATTTTCTACTTTAACTTCCAGCCTTTCTACTGCTTTTTTTAGTTTCAAAGTCTGGTGCAAATTCACCGCCGACAAGGCTACCCCAGCGGCAACTCCCACACCAATGACGGCTGTTGTCGCTTGCAGCACGCCCAAACTGGTTTGGACGGCTTGAAAGCCCATGTGGTTTTGGTACATCTGCAAGCCTCCCATTGCAAGCTGCACGGGAGACACTAACGGCGATAGGGGGCTGTTGTTGACCACCGCGCCAACGGCGTGGGCCGCAAACTCTCCCGTTGCTGCATCTCTCGCCATGCCGATCGGCACTCCAGCCGATGTAAACACTTGTACGTACTTGCCAGCCTCGATCGCAGCCTGTACCGCCGGGGGAAATACAAAGTTCATCATCAATTTCTACCGTGTTACCAATCCACAGAATAACTAATATATTATGCTAGTTTAAATAAAAAAAAATTATCAATAGGCCCTGCAAATGCACACTTCGCTAATTAGTCCTCAAACAGTTGAGCTTGTTTCGCGGCTGACCGGGCAAAACCTCCGAAAAGAGGATATTACTCCGCCTGTGCTTTTCCTGGCGGGGCTGGTGACGGTATTGCTGGGAGTCATTCATGCCGACGGTACGGTAAGTGCTGAGGAAACACAGCGATTGCGGACAATTTTTACGGAACTTATTCCCGCTAACAACAGTTTGCGCCAATTCGTAATGCCGATGGTTAAGAGCGTGCGGGAACAGCAAGTTTACAAGAAATTGACGGCGTTGCTGGCGCTCACATCGTGCTTTTCCGAAGAGGAAAAACTGCTGTTAATTAGTTTTGGGTATCAAATGTCGGCGGCAGATGGGACAATAGATGAACGAGAAAAACAGTATTTGACCATCATTGCCGATCGACTCGGAGTTAATGCGCGATTTTTGAGTGTTTTGGAAGCGAGTTTTAGCAATCAAGCCATCAGCGATACAGCAGCTTTAGCAGAAGTCCACTCGTTACTAGATCCAGCGCAATTTCAATCTCTCGATTCTATGTTTGTCCGTGCTGCCAGTCACATTATCGAACATTTACCAGCCAAACCGAAACAGCAAACAAATCAAAAACAGTCAGTTTCGTCCTATCAGGAGTTGAAAAAGTTTCAGGAGTATAGACAACAAATGGATGCTGTTTGTGAAAAACTCGGCTTAACTCTGCAAAATGGAAGCGATCGCAACGTGCTATCTCCTACTTTAGCAGAAGAAGTAACGAAAGTATCTCAAAGATTGCAATCTCCATGTTTTCGCGTTGCTGTTGTCGGCGAATTTAGTAAAGGCAAATCAACCTTACTAAATGCTTTACTTGGTGAGGAAATCCAACCAGTGCGCGATATTCCCTGTAGTGGTAATGTGACTATTTTGAAATATGGTTCGCAGCGCCGGGTTATTTGTCGCTACAAAAATGGACGGGAGGAAGAAATTTCACCTGCACAATATCAAGAGAAAGCTTCGATTTCGGAACAAGCGGCTTATGGTTCCTATGCCGATGAAATTGCCAAGTCGGAAATTGCCGAAATCGTTTTTGAACATCCCGAATTAGAGTTGTGCTGCAATGGAGTAGAAATTATTGATTCTCCTGGATTGAACGAACAAGCCGAACGCACATTAATCACCCAACAGGTGCTCAAAACAACTGATGCCGTTATTTTCTTAACTCATGCTCAAAATGCTTTAACCGAGAAAGAGCGAGAACTGCTTTTGTACTTGAAAAAAGAACTAAATTATGGTAATAAGGAAGGCGCGAGTAATATTTTTATGGTAGTTAATTTTTTCGATTTACTGCGGCGGGAAGAGAGTCGCCAGCAGGTACGAAAAAGGGTGGAAACAATTGTTACAAGTCAAAATTTGATTGGTGGTGAAAACCGGATTCATTTTATTTCTGCTCAATCTGCCTTGGAAGCGATTTTAGCAGGCAATGAAAATGATGATTATCTAAAATCTTTTCAGGGTTTTACTGATTCGGTTGAGAAGTTTCTGACAGTTGAACGGGGGGCGATCGCACTTCAGCAATCAGCCGCCGGAATTAAGCAAATTATTAATACTGGCTGCAATGAATTGAGTCAATATAGGGAAATGCTAGAAGGAAATTTGACAGTTTCCCAAGGAGATAAGGCGAAGATTTTTGAACAGATGGCGGAAGTAAGCGGCCGCGATGTTAAGATTAGACTTTTAGCTAATGAACTGAGGGAGGAATCGGTAAAAGAAGCTATTGAATCTTGGAAGGAATGGGATAAAATATTGCGCGATCGCCTCGCTACAAAAAGGAATAAATGGACTTCAGTGCATTCGCATATTTGGAGCCAAGACAAGTTAATCCAAGATTATGCCAATCAATTTGTGTGGGAATTAACACAAGAAATTGATGTTTGGAGCGACCAAAAATTGCACTTTATATTGAAACAAAAAATAGAAACTTTAGACTTCAAATTTAAGGAAGAGTTTTATGCAATCCGACAAGAGTTTCAAGAGTTTGATCGGCGACTTAGCACTAGCCTTGTTACTCAATTCAATAACTTAGGAATAGCAAAAAATCTGGGTGGAATTGGCATCGGTGGAAGCGGTATCGCTTCATCAATCTCAGATATTGGAGGTCCTGGAGGTTATCTTGGCGGTTTAGGCCTTGGTGGAGCCGTCGCGGCGGGATTGCTGTTTTTCGCGGGACTTGGTATTATTCCAGTTATTTTGGGTGCGTTAGCTGCTGGTGGGGGTGGCGCATTTGGATTGGGAATGCTAGATGTTGATGGAATTCATAACCAGATTAAGCAAAAAATTTGTGAGTTAGGGTTTAAGAAGTTTGATGAATCTTCGCAGTCGATTTCTGATAAGATAAAAGAAAGAATTATTGCAGTATTTGAAGAAAGAGTTGAGACGAATAGCGGTGCGATCGCACAAGCAATGTCGATGTGGGAAAATTTATTAGAACAGCAGGAAAATCGAGATCGCCAAAATCAAGCAGAATGCGAGTCCCAAAAAGTGTGGCTGGCTGAAAAACGTCGGGAGCTCGAACAAGTACAAAATCAAATTCAAACAATCTTAAATCAAAGCGATCGCTAATTCAATGAATAATATCATGTCCAATCGATCGACCGCGATTTTCGTAGGGGCCCGTTAGCCAACAATACCAGCCAATAATTGACAATCTCAAAAACCCGCCCCGGCCGGGATATTATGGTTAATCGATCGGATTCGATCTAACGGGTAAGTCATACCCAAGGAGAGGGGCGGGTTTCCAGAATCTCGGCTTTGTGTTGCAAATTAGGGCGAACCCGCCCCTACAGGAATTACGGTTAATTGACCGGACATTATATTACTGGTGTTTTTATGCCAAAACTGGCACCGGCTGTGGCCAACGTCCCATGACTTTACCAATCACCGCCAATTCTTCCATCAACTTGTCGAACTGATCCGGTGTTAAAGATTGCGGCCCGTCAGACAAAGCTTTTTTCGGATTCGGGTGCACTTCAATCATCAGCGAATCTGTACCAGAGGCGATCGAAGCAAACGCCATTGACGGTACAAACTGCGCCCAACCGGTGCCGTGACTGGGGTCAACCATAATCGGTAAGTGAGTCAGAGTCCGCAATACTGGTACTGCCGACAAATCTAGGGTATTGCGTGTATATTGCCTGTCATACCCGCGAATTCCGCGCTCGCACAAAATCACGTTCGGATTGCCAGAAGCCATGATATACTCAGCAGCCATCAACCATTCTTCAATGGTGGCGGAGATACCGCGCTTCAGCAAAATTGGTTTGTCTTGAGCTCCGACTTTCTTCAACAGTGAGAAATTCTGCATATTTCTCGCCCCGACTTGTACCACGTCGGCTACTTCTACGATCGCACTTAAGTCCGCCGCATCCATAACTTCGGTGATAATTCCCAAACCGCTAGCTTCCCGGGCCGCAGCTAGCAATCCCAAAGCACTCTCGCCGTGGCCTTGGAAAGCATAGGGAGAAGTTCTCGGTTTGTACGCGCCACCACGGAGAAAATGAGCTCCAGCAGCTTTGACACGCATTGCCGTTTCGACAATCATTTCTTCGTTTTCGACCGAGCAAGGGCCTGCTACGATCGCGATCGGGTGGTGCAGGCCGATCATCACAGTTCCTAAAGGAGTAGCAACTTCTACTGTGCTGGCTTCTCCTTGGCGGTACTCCAGAGAAGCGCGTTTGTAGGGTTTTTCTACCCGCAGCACTTCTTCAATCCAGGTGCTCATTTCGCGCAGTTGCATCGGTTCGAGCTCGGCGGTGTCGCCTACCAAACCCATGACAACTTTGTAACGGCCGACGATTTTTTCTGGTATCAAACCCCAGTTAGTGCGGAGCTCTTCGTCTAGTCGATCGATCTCGGCTTCTGGAGTGCCGGCTTTCATTACTATAATCATTTTTTTTTGCCTTTTTAGTTGGGCTAGACACGAATTATGACACGGATGAACTGAGAAAAATAGATGCAATGGCGATCGAATGATATCAGGACACGGCAGTAGCCATTGGTGTCAACTTAAGCTTTTAGTCCGCCAAGTTCTCTCGCTTACCCGCCAAGTCCGCCAGGGGTTAAAACCCATGTCTCAAAGCTAAAGTCCTCGCTATGAGGACTGAGAAGAAAACTTTTTAAATTCATTAAGCTGTGGAGCATTTAAACGACTAACGAACCAGGTAAGGTGCGTCAGCTAGAACACTTACGCGCTTATGCGGGAAACGCTTATGTACTGACGCACCCTACAATCGTCCTTTAAATGTCCAACCGCTTAGTCCTCTTTAGAGGACTTTCGCTTTGAGACAGGGAATTCATTCCCTGTCGGACTATCGGACTATCGGTTTAATGTTAAGTTGTCACCAATAACCAATAACTAATAACTAATGACTAACTTTTTGGCTTGGCGGCGCGCCACGCTTCTCGCATCCGTCCAAAATTGGTATTAAATTCTTCCCACCCCAGAGTGCTTCCTGAAATTTCTTCATCCCAGGAAGCCGAGAGGACTCCGTAGCTCAATCCCAGAACGCCTAGACCAAAACAGCCCATGCTTACCAGCAATACTGCTGTGTTGGGCAGATCAAACAAGCCTTTGCTGACTACCAAATAGCTGACAAAAAATGTGCAAATTCCCAGCATTGTCGGTATGCCGCAGAATACCGCTATGCGGGATATCATGCGTTGGCTGACTACTTCGGGGATGGATTGCGACTGTTTTCCGGTTTTGTTAGCTTTCGGCTGCTTGTCGGCAGAATCCGACTCTAAGGCTAGGCTTGCTTGGGGTTCTGGGGGCTTTTTAGGCGTTTTTTTACGATTTGTTGCCGGTTCAAAGGGCAAGCGCTTGCGGGGTGGTTCGGAGGACATATTTTATCTCTAACCTGAAATCTCGAACATTTTTCAATAAGTCTTGGTGCTTGTCCAAGATTAAAGAATATTGTCGCAAATTTTGGCTTGGGTGTTTAGCCGCGAATGCCTAGACGGGCAATCAATGCTTTGTAGCGATCGACATTTTCCCTTTGGATGTAGGCCAGCAGGCGCTTGCGGCGGCTGATCATCATCATCAAACCGCGCCGGGAGGCGAAGTCTTTTTGGTTGATTTTCAGGTGGGCGCTGAGTTTTGTGATGCGATCGGTCAGCATGGCGACTTGGACATCTGCTGAGCCTGTATCGGTTTCATGGGTTTGGAAGTCGCCCATGATTTCTTGTTTGCGCTGTTGTGTAAGAGCCATGAATTGATTTTAGTTTTTTTTGTACGATTGTCACAATCTGCAATTGTACCACAGGGAATGGAGAAGGTTGCAGCGTGTAGGATGAAATTTTTGCTGCAAAAGTTCGCCGACCGAGTTTCAATCCCCTTGCGGGGAAAAGTGAATTGCGACCAAAAACGAAACTGGTTGCGCTTCTGTCAGAGGAAGTTTCAATCCCCTTGCGGGGAAAAGTGAATTGCGACATAATAAATCTTTTGCCTATGTATCATAGAGTGGAGATGATGTTTCAATCCCCTTGCGGGGAAAAGTGAATTGCGACTTGGCGGCGGTACTGGTGCATGAGGCAGAACACAACAGAAAAAGTTTTAATCCCCTTGCGGGGAAAAGTTAATTGCGACTTGACAGTATATACCTGCCTGGTAAAACTGCTCCTTTAAAGTTTCAATCCCCTTGCGGGGAAAAGTGAATTGCGACTAAGGTGGGGAAGGGGCCTAATGCCTTGAGCCAGGAAGAGCTAGTTTCAATCCCCTTGCGGGGAAAAGTGAATTGCGACTGGCCCAGGGAAGGGCATTACCAACTACGTACACAGTTTCAATCCCCTTGCGGGGAAAAGTGAATTGCGACTGGGCTCTCACCTATACAGAACTGCGTCCTACCTGGGTTTCAATCCCCTTGCGGGGAAAAGTGAATTGCGGCTTTCATATTTACTGTATTTTTCAGTTTAAGTTACCCTGTTTCAATCCCCTTGCGGGGAAAAGTGAATTGCGGCGGTACAGTTGGGTTTTCACGATAAGAATCTTGTATATCTTTTAAAGTTTCAATCCCCTTGCGGGGAAAAGTGAATTGCGGCGTATAACTTTTTTGATCAATGGATTAAGTCTAAGTCTTTTGTTTCAATCCCCTTGCGGGGAAAAGTGAATTGCGGCCTTAGTAAACTTTTGAGTAGCTCCAGTCACAAACTTATGTTTCAATCCCCTTGCGGGGAAAAGTGAATTGCGGCCAAAAAGAATTTATTCTTACTTGCGGAAAGAAGAAACGGAGAAGTTTCAATCCCCTTGCGGGGAAAAGTGAATTGCGGCCTAAAGACCCGTGAAGATAAACTCAAGAAGGAATTTGAGTTTCAATCCCCTTGCGGGGAAAAGTGAATTGCGGCACTCTAGAAACATTTGATAGGCACGATGCACAGACTCGTTTCAATCCCCTTGCGGGGAAAAGTGAATTGCGGCATTAGTGGTATATCCCTACCCTGCTATTGAGTTTGTAATGTTTCAATCCCCTTGCGGGGAAAAGTGAATTGCGGCCTAAAACTGTATCTGCGGGTATTGATTTAGATTCCTTTTCTATGTTTCAATCCCCTTGCGGGGAAAAGTGAATTGCGGCTTTGGAATGTGGAGGAAAGTCTGAACATTCTTGTTTCAATCCCCTTGCGGGGAAAAGTGAATTGCGGCAATTAAGATTGGGTTTTAATGGTAAAATAACTACAAAAGTTTCAATCCCCTTGCGGGGAAAAGTGAATTGCGGCTTAGTAGTATGCACAACATACGAGAAATTGTTACTTGTTTCAATCCCCTTGCGGGGAAAAGTGAATTGCGGCCTTAAAATTCATTGGGCCGTTTTGTGACTGTGCGGTAGAGTTTCAATCCCCTTGCGGGGAAAAGTGAATTGCGGCCAGATCCCTCTTGCCTAGTTTGTCTGAGAGGTATAAGCATAGATCAGTTTCAATCCCCTTGCGGGGAAAAGTGAATTGCGGCCGATCAAATTGCAAAACCTGTCGCTACTTTCACTTTCTCGTTTCAATCCCCTTGCGGGGAAAAGTGAATTGCGGCACTTTTTTATCGACCAGAACAAAGTTCAGAAGAAAAAAGTTTCAATCCCCTTGCGGGGAAAAGTGAATTGCGGCCTAAAGGTCGAGAACGGGTAGATCCTGCACCCGAAGTTGTTTCAATCCCCTTGCGGGGAAAAGTGAATTGCGGCATTTCTCGTGGTTCTGGCATAGCTATGATTGGTGACAATCCAGACTGTTTCAATCCCCTTGCGGGGAAAAGTGAATTGCGGCCTCTCGTTGTGAAAACCTTGCCCAGTAAAGGCTCCAGAAGCCGTTTGCGACCGCCTCTGATGCTGAGCTCACTTAGAGCCGAAAATTGGCTGCCGAAAATCGCTGAAACCCTTACTGCACAATAGAACGGCCGCCTATACGAGAGAATCTGTGTTTCAGCCATTTAGCGAGGCGATCGCACAGCTAAATGATTGAATTGCTAAAACACTGCTTTAATCTATTTAATTTTCTAGGTACTGGTGCTGTTGATTCGGGTAGTAATTAACACTAGAAGTTAATTTTGGTTTCTGTGGATTTACTACTTGAATTTAGCAATGCGGTAATATTAACCTAAATGTTCCTAGCTGTCAAGTGTCAAAAAAAATACTTTAAACAACGATCGAAGTTGGCGGTTGAGTCACCGACGGGCCAGAACCCCAAGTTTCTACCTGCCCGATCGCCCGCGTTGACAAAGCATAAAAACGGATGTTATCTTCATCCAAATTGACCCGTCCCCGCAGCCGAGTGCGGAACTCCTCAAACTGACGCTGAGACAGGACACACTCAAAAACCATAGTATTAAGCAGAAAACTATCGGCTCAAATAGGCGATCGCCTCACGTATCCAATCATCCGCATCACCTTTGGCGGACAAAGTGCTGTCTTGACTGAGGGTTTGCAGCGCTTGCAAGACTTCAGCCGCAGTGTATCCCATCGCCAGCAGGATCATCTCGACTTCTTCTTGAATAGCTGGGGGGACTCCGGCGGCGACTGAAGTTGTCAAACCTGCTTGCTGGCGCCATTCCGAGAGTTTGCTTTTGAGTTCGAGGGCGAGACGTTCTGCGGTTTTTGTACCCACGCCCGGGGTTTTGGCGAGGATGCGGGTGTTACCGCCGACGATCGCCTGGACTAAATCTTGCAATCCTAAAGTATCGAGAAGTGCGATCGCCAGTTGAGCACCCACACCGCTAACACTCGTCAACTGCCGAAACAAATCGCGTTCTGCCGCGCTGCCAAAACCGTACAATACGATTTGGTCTTCCTTAACTTGCTGGTGGGTAAAAATTTGGGCGACTTCGCCGGAGGCTGGCAATTGACCGGTCACGCGGGGCAAAATTTGGATTTCATAGCCGATTTGATTGACTTCGAGAGTCAATATGACGCGGTTGCTGCCTTTGGCGATATCGGCTACTGTGCCTTTGAGATAGCTAATCATAGAGTTTATAATACACCGCTATTCGTTTTCGTCAAACTCGGCGATGATGCTGCGGATTTCGTTGAGACTGATATCTGTTCGATCTGATTTTGAGTAAATGGTTAACAAAAGTACGATCGACGGGGATTCAATCTGATAAATCATGCGATACCCTGCACTTTTCCCTTTTTGGATGTTGCTGTTTTTCACTCGGACTTTTAAGATGATATAATCTTCGCCCATTCCGGGAATGCGATCGCCAATAAAATTGCCAGCCTGTAGTTGCTCAATTACTGGCCCAGTATCTAGCCGGATTTGGCGAAATCGTTTGGATAATTCACGCAAATTTCGCTTATACTCAGGCGTTA
Source organism: Microcoleus sp. T3_D1 (assembly GCF_036700405.1). Taxonomy (NCBI): domain Bacteria; kingdom Bacillati; phylum Cyanobacteriota; class Cyanophyceae; order Oscillatoriales; family Microcoleaceae; genus Microcoleus; species Microcoleus sp. T3_D1. The sequence goes on along the minus strand of NZ_JAUBOV010000084.1, from coordinate 21,994 downwards.
AATCGATCTGAACGAGTTCGGATTCATTCGACATCGATGCCCTCCCACATTTGAGAAAGAGGTATTCGCTGCCCAGTTTTAGCTTCCTGCAACGCTCTTCTGAGACTAGCTTTTACTTCTTCCACTGGAGTATCATCGGGGTCGTCTTCAGCTTCATCTATAGGTTCCGAAAGAAGGAGAATGATTCGCAGTAGACCGCGCATATCCAGTGTTAAAGGTCGATCGAGCAATAATTGACCTTTTTCGGCATCGATTCTCTCCCACAGTTCAGAGATTGGTCGGGTTTGTCCGGCTTTGGCTTGCTGCAACGCTCTTCTGAGACTAGCTTTTACTTCTTCAACTGGAGTATCGTCGGGGTCGTCTTCACCTTCATCTGTAGGTTCCTGAAAGAGGACGATGATTCGCACGCGGCCGGGAGTTTCTGCGGTTAAAGGTCGATCGAGAATTAATTGACCTTTTTCGTCGATCGTTCCTGTGACTTCAAAGGCTTTCATTGGTTTCTCCTGGATTTTTTTAAATTAATACTATTATATAACCCTGTTCGAGTTAGAGCGATTTTGTTATTCTCAAGTCAAAATAAGCTGCTGTTTAACCAAAGACAAATCCGTCTTACCAAAATTCACAACCAAAGCCACATTGAAATTTTCCAAGGATTTGACAAACCACATAATTTCATTAGAAGCTTTACCTTCATAGTGATTAAACAAAATAGAAAATCGCTTTTCCAACTCTGGTTTGACTTTGCCCGAAAGCAGTACAAGTTTCAGCAGTAAACCCATTGTCCTGCTGGCGCCGAGGTTATACACCAAGTCGTAAAAAACGTAGTGGCTGGGATGTTGGGAATTTTCCACTACTAAGAAGTTGAACAACTGGTGGCAAGTACGAACTAACAATGGATTATTGAATTTCACCGAGTCATTTTCTCGCAATGTATTTTTGATTTGTTTGTACAAACGGTCATTAAATTGACGCCCCCCGTATTCTGGTTCGATCGACGATATTAAATATTCATATAAATCCACTTTAAATGAAGCGTAAGATGGAGTTTGTCGGGAATCTCTTAGGAAAAATTGAGCCGCTTCTTTGTAGCTGCGATCGCCTGCTACTTTTCCGGCAAATTCCCTCACCGCTAAGTGCAGTTCTGCATCGTTCAAAAGTGTGGGATTAGCCGCTCGCTGGACAATTCCTATTTCTGTATTTCTCGGCTCAACCATATAATTCAAATATTTAGACAAATGTGTTTCAAATTGTCGCTGTCTTTGAAATGCCAGTTTTTGGATGGTTTGTTGGTCTTCCTCAATGCTGTCCTTGCTCAGTAGAGAATAGCCGTACAAATAAGGATACCGACAGATCAATTCGCCCAAAGGAGAATCTGTATCTTGTTGCTGCTGTTCCGCCTCTCTATCTAAGGCTTTTACTAAGCGCTCTATGGTCTGGAATTCGTCACTTTTCGTAAATAATTTTATTTGTTCTTGCAAGCGCTTGACTATGTAAAATTCCATCCCGAATCGGGGAGAAGTCTGCTTAAATAAAGCTACCAACTTGGCGATCGCGAATTGGTTTTGGGAATTCAATTGCCAGCGGTTGATCGGGATGTAGCAGCAGCGGTGGAGGAGATATTTAAAGTCCTGATCCGATCGCTTGACGGAGACTATACTGTACAAAGTTGCTTCAATTGCTCGATCGGGATAGCCCATGCCGTCGATAAATAGCTTTCGGAACCGCTCGATCACCTGTGCGGGGGATTCTGTTTCCACGCAGGAGACGATGTGATCGTACAATCTCTGTTCGTTGCTGCCAATTGGAACACTGTCTGAGGGCGGGGTGAGGATGCTGCTGCCTGCATCTGTGTCTACGCTGCTGTCTGCAACTTGTGCGACAACAACTGTCGGTTTTTCCCCAAAAGTTCGATCGGGATTCAAGAACCAATAGTGTTCTTGGCTTAATTGTTTGTCCTCCGCCCAATCCAAAGCTGACTGCAAACTTTCCCCTGTCAATAACAGCGATTCATCTTCGCGGTCTGAAGCCAGCCATGCTGCTAGGGCGGATCGGTACGGAGCCAATTTTCCCAGCTCTTTTTCCACCCAAAATTGATTAAAAACTGACTGATAAATTAGGTTGGCAACTATTAATTTACCGTGAGATTTCACAACCAGTCCTGACAGTTGCAATTCGATTTTTTCGGGAGAGTAATCTGCTGGTACTCCCTGCGATTCCCCGGATTTTGTGGGCTGGGGCGGTTGCAAAGCTTGCTGGTACAGCGTTAACAGCCGCGTGAGGTCGCAGTGGTTATGGAAAATGCGATCGCGAATTGCTGTCAAATGTTGGGGTTCGTCTTCTTCTTCCCAATTTTTAATAATTCTGTGTTTGACCAGTTTTTCAACCTGCTTAGCTTCGGAATTTCTGCCAATGAAAGGCCCGTATTCAAGTACCAAGTGGCAAATTTTTTGAGTTATAAACGGTTGGCCGCCCGTCCAAGCTAATATTTCTTGGAGCACTTTTTGGGGGCGAAAAGCTTTCAGGGCTAATCCTTTTGCTAGCGGCAAACTTTCGTGCAGTTGGAATCGACTTAAATGAATCTGCCGTCCAATATTAAAAGGGTTGCATCTTGGATCTCGGATCAATGCTGAGGGGGCTGCTACTCCCATAACAGCAAAAGTCAGGCGATCGTATTCCGGTTGCTCTGCCCGCTTGGAGTAACAAGCCCGGATCAAAGCAAAAAAATCGCTGGTACTGAAATTTAGGCTGCTGATGCTTTCAATGTCATCGAGGAAAATTACCAGATTTTGCTGAAGTGACTTGAGCAAAACTTTTTCGATAAATATCTCCAATCGCTGCACCGGCGGCAGCAGTTCGCGATCGTTCCACCACTTGATGGCATCAAACCTGTTTGTGATGTGTAAACTGCTTGCCATGCGGTACATGATTCCCCCATACCACTTTTGGGGGGAGATATCTGGGCTGCTGATGCTTCTCAAGTTGATGGCTGCAAAAACTGTACCTTCGGCTTGCAACCTTTTGGCCGTTTGCACTAGCAGGCTGGACTTTCCCATTTGTGGCGCACTCAACACGTAACAGAAGTCTCCGGCTTTGAGTCCTTCGTAGAGTTCGCTGTCGGCCGATCGCCTGACATAGGTGGGCGCACCGGCAGGCAAATATCCTCCGACTTGATATTGGTACGTTGAGTGGACTTCTGCTGTCATCTGGGAATTCATCAAGATTTTACGCCTCTATGCTGTGCGATCGAAAGGTTCCGAATTGGAGTTATTGCCCGCTTATACGATTTTAGATTTTAGATTTTAGATTTTAGATTGGGCAATGGCTTATTCAATAAGGGTTTGGAGTTTGCCTGTTGCATTTGCATGGTTTTTTTGAATCAGCCTTACTATGGTGGGAAATTTTTGTTCCTCTTTCTCTATTGTCTACTAGCTCAGCTTTCTCCTTCTCAATCTTTACCGTATCTTTGCAAGCGTTCCCCCCAAATCCTACGATCGGCCCAATCGTACTCCGCCACTTGATTTTTTACACTCGTTCACATAATTAAATGAATTTTCACTCGATCGAGTGACAAAACGCTAAAACGCCCTTTTTTTCACATTTTTTTACAATAATACTTTAAATTTCACCCGGTGGTATGATGTTGGCAGGGAAACTCATAACCACAGCGCCGTCAACCTTCTGTCTTCAGATCCGCCTGCCGAATGCCGGAGAAAAAGGCGCTCGCAATGGCTGCCAATAAAAAACCCCAGCGTTTGGCTGAGGACTGCTTGAGTGGGAGATATCGTTAATCTGCGTTTTTTTAGTTGACTTAGATTGCATGGAATTCCATGCTGCTGACTTTCCCCGAGCTTTCGCGTTCGGGGATTCCTAAGAACAAACTTTTCAGGATGCATCCACAAAAAGTTTAATTCTTAAAGGCTTTGTCAGTACCAGGCTAACCACTCACTCAACTATAAAAGTTAAGTCGGTGGCTAATTGTAGAAGATGCGCCCTGATGGCTTAACTACCCGATGGATTAGCACCCTGATGGCATAACTCCCTGATGGATCGACGCCCTGATGGCTTTCGCTCCACTACCCAAAAGAATCTGGTTGGTGGATGATCGTGGACGTTAGTAACACGTCACTTCCGGCGTTTCCGATCGCAAGCGGGTGTGCCTGTCTGAATTGATTATGGCAGGCAGATTTATCAGAAGACAAGTGGGTTATTGCATCAACCCATTTCTGATATATCGGGTTAGCCAGAAAGTGCCAATCTACGCAAATCAGGGTCATCGAACATGAAAAACAGCATCTTAGTATTAGGGGTAATTGCCTCGGCTGGCTTCGGCTTTTTCCAGGCAGGCAGCGCCAGCGCTTCGGCACTAGCTCCACAACCTTCATCAGCCAGGAGTTTGACGGCTTGGGAGAGTCGTCCCGACTTTAACTACACTGGAACGAATGAGGATGGGGACGAAGAAGAGGTAAAAACGGGTAAAAACAGGAAATAATTGGCGCTCTTGTGTGGTTCGCTCTTGCGCGGTTGTGGTTGTGGTTGTAGTTGTGGTGGTGTTTGTTGTCGCAACCGCCTGTAATCGAGGCGGTTAAAACTAGATCCCAATATCAGTCTACCTAATCCCGGGGGTGGGGGTCAGTTTCCGAGAACCGTGGATGGGAAAATAAACAGGTAAGGCGAGTCTGTCGGTGGAGTTTCCCCGCCTGTAAACTTCCTTACCTTCTGATGTTCGGGATTTGGATCTGGCACAATCGTATTTCATCTCGTAAAAACCTAATGGAAAATACTCTCGAAACTACCCGCAGACAGCGCGTATTGACAAGAACCCAGGAACGGCGTCAGGCAACACCCAAAGAAAAACAGTTGATTCACCTGCTAGCCAATATGGCTTGCAGTTTGATTAAATACGACTACAAACACGCAGCGGGCAAGGGTACTCTCCCGCCTTCGGAAAGCAAGCGTTTAGCGGAATGGCACTACCTGCGAGTTCAGCAAATTCGCAGGATCGAACGCTCATTGGAGCCCGTAGCGACCCTTAAGCGCGTGTACTACAAGAGCATCCTCAGTCCGAGGGATCTGAAGTCTTTGAAACTTCTGTGGCTGGAGGAGGACAAAAACCGTGTCAAACGGGTCGATCCTGAGTTAGACGACATCCTCAGCGAAGCTTTGGATCGGGGAGATACTTTAAAACAGCTATTTCACTCGATCGAAGTCAAAGAACGCACCTTTTCTGCAACTCCTCGCCCAGGCGCCGTGCCGCTTTGGGTCAAAGAGTGGGAAGAGTCGGAATATGACATAAACTTTTTTCCGCCTTCCTTCTCTGCATGGGTTTCTATCGTGGACGACTAGGTTCAGGAAAAACTCTTTGACATGGCATCGATCGTAAATTTCAGATGGTAGACTTATTTGCGATTGCTGCCATTGGCGAAAAGTGTGCGGGCGTGAGGCTAAACCAGGCGGCGTTGCGCGCAGGCATCCGAGTACAGAGAAGTGAATCGGAGTCAGTACCATTGTACAATGGGGGAAAACCAGGGCTTCAGCTAATCGCTGATAGCTGATAGCTGATAGCTGATAGTTTCTCATGACTGACTCGATTTCTACTTCTCCTCTAGACTCGGCGGCCGATACAGCCGAACTCCGCTCTCAGTTGAGGTCGGGTTCGGAAAAAGCTCAACTGCAACTGCTGCAACAACAAATAGCAGATTCCGGTTGGGATGTATTGATGGAATTTTTATTAGAGCGCAAGTCAGAGGCACCGACTGCGGTAATGGGTAAGGCTTACCAAATTCTTTACACTGCTAATTCTCCGAGAGCGGCGGAGTTTTTGCAAGCGAATTTTCCCACTGGGGTTGTGCCGCTGCGATCGGACTCTAACATTGATTACACTCCGCTGCAACAATTATTGGCGTTACAGGAATTTCAAGAAGCCGATCGCTTGACTTTAGACAAGCTTTGTGAATTAGCTGGTGATACAGCTTCTGTGAGAAAGTGGCTGTATTTTACCCAAGTTGAGAGTTTGCCCGTAACGGATTTGCAAACAATTAATACGCTGTGGAAAGTTCATTCCGAAGGCAAATTTGGCTTTTCGGTGCAGCGGGAAATTTGGCTAGGTTCGGGGAAGAATTGGGATAAGTTGTGGCCGCTAATTGGCTGGAAAAAGGGGAATAATTGGACGCGGTATCCGCAAGAGTTTATCTGGGATTTGAGCGCGCCGAGAGGGCATTTGCCGCTGTCAAATCAGTTGCGAGGAGTGCAGCCGTTTGCAGCTTTGATGGCTCATCCTGCCTGGTTGAAGTGAATGGTTTTGGGGCTTTTGGAGAATGCGGGGCGGGCTGGATGGCCTGCCCCGCTATTGTTTTTGGGGAATTGGGATTGGGATTTTTGAGGCGCAGAAATTCACAGAGATTCACAGGCGGGACGCCTGTTCCACTTTTGGCATAGAGGCCCAGGGGCGATCGTACTTCTAGAAAAGTTGGGAAATTTTGTATAATTGATATTTGATATAATGTCCGGTCGATTACCCTGATTCCTGTAGGGGCGGGTTCACCAATAATATTTGCCAAAAACGGACAATCTCACAAACCCGCCCCGGCAAATGTATTATGGGTGAGCGATCGGACATGATAGGAGTTAATTAGCGAGAGGGCTGGGAGTCATGGTAGGCATGGGAACCAAACTCACTTTAGCAGAATTTCTAGCTTTGCCCGACCCAGATATATATTGTGAGTTTGTAGATGGTGAAGCAGTTCCTAAAGTGTCTCCAAAATTTTTTCATTCCAGTTTACAGGGAGCTTTGTGTGGCCTGATTCGTGTATGGTGTAAAGGACGCGGGCGAGTGCTTCCAGAATGGGCAATTTTGTTAAAACGTCAGGATAAAGATTGGGCACCTGTTCCCGATTTAACGTACATTTCTTATGAACGTCTGCCGAAAAGTTGGCGGCGAAATGAAGCTTGTCCCGCAATTCCTGAACTGGTGATTGAGATTATATCGCCGGATAAAAGTATGAAGGAATTTGAAGAGAAGGCGAAAGATTATTTGGCGGCGGGAGTTCCGCGAGTTTGGGTGATTGAGCCAGAAGCTATTTTAATAAAAAGCTTTTTCCCCGATGGTTCTAGTCAAGTTTATACGGATAATACACCGATTGTGGATGAGTTGCTGCCGGGTTTGGAGTTGACGACTAGACAGATTTTTGAAGAGGCGGAGTTGATTGATTGATTGAGGGCGATCGTACTCTGTGCAAGATATCAGTCGTAGGGTGCGTGACAACGGGAAAACTTTGAAGGAGTGGCGGTGGGACTATTGACTGTCACGCACCGCACGCGGGCAAAGCATTGAATAATACACTGTCACCGAAAACGATATCACTTACACTTCTAGACGGATTTTGACTTTTGTCCCAAAAGCTTTGCTGAAGGCTGATTCAACATCGGGAAGTTTTTGAATTGCCATTAGCAAAAGTGGTGTTGACGAGACTTTAATCCGGGCTTCGCCATCATGGATAGCAATCAGTTTTCCGTGCTGTCGCATCAGTTCTTTAGCGCTGCGTGGTGATATGTGAAGCAGCACAGTTTTCCATGTCAGACCTAGCATACTTTGAATTGCTTCTTCCATTTGGCTGAGTGGATCTATTTTCTGAGGCATTAGAGGTAGTTCTAGTTGAATGGGGAAATTCAGTGATTGTCGATTATTGAGACTTGTCATAATGAAAGTTTCCTCTGTGGGTTGACTTTTTAAGCATGACAGCTAGGAATCTCATATATTGGTAGTGAGACAAATCTCATTTTTATGAGAAACGCCTAATATGGATACCAAAAGAATCAGAGAGATTTTCGATACACTACCTTCCAAGCGCCAGCAGGTACTCTTGAGAGTGTTAGCGGGTGAGAGTAAGGCAAAAATTGCCTGTGATATTTGTGATGGGAGCACAGATGCTGTACAGCAGAATTTGAGACAGCTTTATAGGTGCTTTGAGATTCAAGATGAAAGAGAACGTAAACTACCAGGGTTAATTGCTCTGTTTGCCAAGTCAATGCCTGAGTTGATAGGTGTTGGTAATTCTCAAGGGATTAACGAATCGCAGCCATCAGTCTATGATGATGAGACTTGGGTAGGTGGTGAGGAACCGAAAATCGCAAACCCAAGCACCAGTGTCGATCAATCGACCGTGCAGAGGTTGGAAGGCGGGCGGGCAATTCGGCAAGATAACTTTGTTGCACTTTATAAGGGTGTGGGGATAGATGACTCGGAAGTGCAGGTTGACAATAACCTATTGCCACAGACAAAGGCAATTCCAGAGTTTTCACAATATGACTCTTTCTGGGTAGGTGGTGAGGAAGGTCGCGAGAAGCTGGTCAAACAACTGAGCGATCGGCTTCGTGGGTCGTGTCGCTTATTACTCATCCTCGGTTTAACAGGCATAGGTAAAACTGCCCTGGCTGAAAGATTGGCAGTGGAGTTACAAGACTGGTTACAGGAAGATTGGAAGAACAGGTGGCGGATAGCAAATTTTGACAAGGGGAAAGCCACAGACTTTGTTAGTGTCGCCAAGAATTGGCTATACGAGTGGTATGGGGAAGGTTCACCAGAAGATAACAAGCCAGAACGATTGTTTGACAAGTTAGTGAAACACCTGCGCGAGAATCAGGTGCTTGTGCTGATTGATTCTCTGGAGAACCTGTTAAAGGAAAATCAAGAAGGAGGCTGGGGTGATTTCGTCGATGAGTGGTGGGAAAAATTATTTTTGACCGTATTATCAGCAGAATCTTGCCAAAGTCGGTTAATCATCACATCACAGGATCGCCCAGTTAATTTGGTAGATTTCCGTTACAAGAATTTCTGGCATCAACAAATCTTGTACGGGCTGGACGAATCGGAGCAGGTGGCATTATTCAAGACAACAGGGCTAGATATTAGTCCTGAGTTAGCGAATAGACTTCTATTGTTGAGAATTGGCAAAGCTTACAAGGGTCATCCTCTAGTTTTGCGGGTAATTAGCGGGGAAATTAAAAATGAGCCTTTTAATGGGAATGTGCAAGCCTACTGGAATGATATCTGCGACAAGATAAAAGACGTAGAAAAGGCTCTAGCAGAGGCAGAGCAAGGAAAAGTTTTGGGAGAAAAAGACGAGTGGGAGTTACATAAACTCACAAGGGAAGTGCGATATCAAGTGAACAAAAAACGTTTGCAAATTGTATTTGACCGATTGGAAAAGCAGGTCAAGGACGCTTATATATTGCTTTGTGCGGCTTCTGTGTATCGCGCTCCAGTACAAGAGGAGGGGTGGCTGATGCAGTTAGTAAACTTGGTGAAGCGTTTAGAAGCTCAAGAGTGTAGCGAAGTGCGGAAAGACAAAGCTCTAGAGGAATTGTGCAATCGCTACCTACTTGAGGAATCAGTTAATCACAATAATAAGCGGGTTTTAGGGCAACACAATTTAGTTCGCAGTGTGGCGCTAGAACACTATAAAAAGTTAGTGCAAACTTTGAAACATGAGGTTAAGTCACTATGACGATTAATGAATTAAGTTCAGGGCTATTGCTTTTTGCCAAGCTAGGAATCGATATAGATGAAGTTCCGATTGAGCAAATTGCCGGATACACCGCAGTACAATACTACCTCACGGTTGAGGACGATCCACCACCTGATGCTACCAATTTAGACAAAGTGCGGCGCTATCTGGAAGCGTTCTACCATCTCTGCGAAGTGGAAGACTGGGAAAGAGCTAGTGAAATCCTTTTTACTTCTTTAGATACACAAACAAATCAAACTTTACACAATCAACTGGGTAATTGGGGATACTATTTAGAACAAATCGAAGTTTATAACCTGATTTTACATAAGTTGACATCGCCAAGAGTTAATTCGGCTTTTTTAAATGGTCTGGGAAATGCGTATCAAGCTTTAGGAAAATATGAAATAGCGATTGAATACAATCAGCAAGCCTTGAGTATTGCACTGGAAACTCAAGACCGCCATTTAGAAGGGATAGTTTTGGCAAGTCTCGGAAATACTTATTTATCTCAAAGAAAGTTTTCCAAAACAATGAATTGCTATCAGGATAGTTTAGCTATTGCACGGCAAATCCCAGACCGTCGTATGGAAGGCGTGGCACTAACAAATTTGGGCGGTTTTTACCATATCCAGGGTAACTCTACTCAAGCAATAGAGTATTTAAAGCAAGGTTTACTCATTGCACACGAAATTTCAGATCGCCAACTTGAAGGAGCAGCATTAGGAGGTTTAGGAGTGGTTTACCGCTCTCGTAAAGAATATGCTACAGCTATGCAATGCCTACTGGAAAGCATGAATATAATGCAAGACATTCAATACAGTAAAGGTGTGGAAAAGTCTTTTATGAATGTGGGTGCATTTTACCGCCGTCTCAAAGATTATACTAATGCGGTTGAGTGTCACAATCAGCATTTATCAAAAGCAAAAGAAAGACAAGACCCATTGGGTCAGAGACAGGCACTAGCAGATTTGGGATGGATTTATTACCTACAAGGGGATTACGATCGAGCCATTAATTTTTACCAGGCAAGTTTGAGCATTGTGCGACAAATAAAAAGCGACATTGAAGGAGAGTTTTTGGTCTTGTTTGGTCTGGGAACAACTTATGTAGCTTCAAAAGATTATGTCAAAGCAATTGAGTGCTATCAGCAGGCTTTACCAATTGTGCGACAGATGGGCAACCAGGGAGAAATAGCTGTATTATTGGGTATTGCAGAAGCTTATAAGGAACTAAAAAGCTATCCTAAAGCTATAGAGTATTATCAGCTAATATTAATTCTTCTAAGTGAAGTCAATAACAGTGAAGCGGAAATCTTGGCTCTGGTTAGTGTGGGAGGTATTTACTCTGAGCAAAAAGATTACATAAAAGCAAACAATTGTTACGAGCAGATGTTGTCAGTTGCAAAACAGACTGGCGATCGCCAAATGGAAACAGTAGCATTGGCTCGTTTGGGTTCTAATCATAAAAAGCTGCAAGACAAAACCAAAGCTATTGAATTTTATAAGCAAGCTTTACCAATAGCCAAAGAATTAGGAGAACGCGGAAGAGAGATAGCAATATTGATTGATTTAGTATTTATTTATGCCGAGACAGAAAAATATAGTCAACTATGGGATGCTTTATTTCAACTTAGTTTTAAACACTGGTTAGTTATACCTTCGATAATTTTATTATCAATAATACTGATGGTAGGTGGGGCAGTCTCTGCTCTCATATCAATTATTATATTTATGGGAATTACCATCGGCGTTAGCATTATTTTTAGCATTTTACTTTGGCAAATTCTACAAATATGCTTTTCTGCCAAAAAAGCTCTATCGACTAAATCTAATTATGGCAATTATGTAGACAAAAAATCAAAATTTGAGTGAGGTTAATTTTTTTATTCGGGCGATCGCGCCCTCTCCATCGCCACAGAATTAGGCATCCCCCTAGCAAAAGAGTGTCAGGAATTAAAGAAACGATTACTGACGGAACAAACATGACTTATGATGTGTGGCTATCTACATAGAAGATGCAATAGCGATATTCCTCAAAATGACTAAGAGCGATCGCCATTCGCAGACACTTCTCAATCTACGTGCAGCAGCGAAGCGTCTGCTACACGCTACGCTAACGCTATCGCCATAAATCCAAGAGAACCGTAAATCTGATAATATAATAGTTAGGCGATCGTCAATACCACCTTGATAATTGAAAAAGTTAGCTCAAATGCCAGTTATTTCTCAGTTTTACGGTATCCTAATCAGGATGTTTTACAACGACCACGTACCACCTCATTTTCATGCTATCTACGGAGAATATGAATTAATCGTAGGTATTTCTCCTATTACTATTCTTGAAGGTAAAGCACCAAATCGTGTCAGGTCGATGATTTTGGAATGGACAGCACTTCATCAAGAAGAACTATCGGAAAACTGGAACCGTTGCCGTCAAGGTGAACAACCATCGCCAATTGCTCCCTTGGAATAAAGGAAAAATTAATATGCTGTATCAAATCAAAAAAATTACCATAGAAAACGAACATAAATTGCATATTGATTATGCAAATGGTGGTAGTATAGTTGTTGATTTTAACCCGATAATTGAGACAGGTGGTATTTTAGCCAAGCTTGCCGATGCTGAATTTTTTGCCCAAGTTTCTATTGGCGAGAATGGTCGATACATTCAATGGCCTGGAGAAATAGAATTTTGTGCCGATTCTCTCTGGTTTCAATCTCACCCAAGCGAAAATAAATTTCAGGAATTGAAGGGACAATTACTGAGCGAAAAAACATAAGCTGTGACGCATTGGTAATGCTCGTCAATAATTATCTACCATCTTTTTCAAGGGCTGTATGTCCTTGATTCTATCTGTGCTCTGATGGGTTGTCTCCCCGTCAGCCCGCTAACCTTCCCGCACCATCCATACCAAAAACCCCAAAATTTGCTCCACAGGAGGAAGTGGATAATCAATCAAGTCAATTGTCACAGTTTGCCCTTCGAGTTTGAGGAATCGCCACTGAGTGCCATTGCTTACCACACCATAAATTATGGCAATCGGCTTTTTCTTAGCCTCATTAAATTTTTGTGCTGCCACCATTTCAGCAATACATTGCCCGAATCCTGTTCTGAGGTCAGATTTTTTTGCCTCCACAATGATGACGGCCGGTGCTTCGATTTCTAGAATTTCTTCGGAACGGCTAAAGAGAAAATCACACACGCCGTTCAGTCCTATTGATTCGTCTACTGTGAAGTCTTCTCCAGAAAATAAGCTGACTCGCCGCTGTAAAATTCGTCTCGCTTCTAGCAAAACAGGGAAAATAATTCCCTCAGAACGAGCTTTTTCGCTGGCGGATGAGGCAAACGGCAGGCTTTCTTCCAAAAAGGCAGTCAGTGTTTGTGAGGGGGAAATAGGGTCAATGTTAGGCAAAAAACGAACTGCTTCTACAGTGGTTAGATTAAATGATTCCTTGACTTTACCGATTGTGGTGAAAGAACTGTAGGGCATAGGGATTAACAGTATAAATTGAATGGCTAACTATACTTAAACTCACAGAGATTCATTGAGTTGTTTTTGTCCCTCTTCAGGCTGTACTTGCTTGTGCAAACTAATTTTGTCGCCCACTTCATACCCCGAATTAAAACCGGCCTCGCTGCTGACTTGAGAATCTGTTCTCGTTCTAATTTTAACCCCTCGGCCCTCTAGATAATCCGCGATCGCCTGTTGATTTTTCTCAAACATCGATCGCACAACAATCCCTGGAGTCGCCGCCACATCCCCCGAACCCGGAATCCCCGACTCTTCCATCTCCTGTTTTTGTTCCAACAATCTTTGTCTCAACCTTGTCGCGCATCCAACCCGAAAAGCATTCAGATACGCCAACCCCCTGCCGTTTCCTTTGCGGTATTTAGCCCTTTTTTCAATCGCAGAACTCAAATACTCGTACAGATGTTTGCAAACAATCAGGTTTGTATAAGTTCCCACCAAAAACATACTGCCATTATAAGTATTTCGCATGGCAGTGCAACCGTTAGCGTCGGCAATTCCTGAAAGCAGCATCATTTTCCAAGTGACAAATTTCGATGTTGTTTCAACTGAGTTTTCGTCAATCTCTTCTTGGTGATTTGGCCCTAAATCCGCGAGGCTGAGATTGTACTGTGCCAGTAAAAGGGAAGCTTTTTCGGCGGCAGCAGTCGATTCATTTTCATTGGATGAGGTGGCGAGGGCTAAAAGCTTTTTGATTCTTTCGACAATACTTGTGTCTGGCATTTTTCAATCGGTTTTAGGGTGAGAGTATGTGGTGGCAAGAATTTGGGTGAATTCCTATTTTATACCAATTTAATGTGAAGTTGCACATATCTCGATCCCCCTAAATCCCCCTTAAGAAGGGGGACTTTGATCGGAATCTTGTCCCCCCCTTATTAAGGGGGGCTAGGGGGGATCGGATTCTACGGGGCCTCATAAAAAATTGGTATTAGTATAGCTGGGAATGTGCGAGGTTTTTTGAGGAGGATTTTTTTGAACCGCAGAGGGCGCAGATGGCGCAGAGAGAGAGAATGAAAGAAAGAAGTTTGCAACTGATGGGCGGATTGGTTACTATTCGAGGACTTCTAGGACTGATTTGGGCAGCAATTTATCTTTAAACCAGACTACTTTTGCTGGCACGTCATTTACATTCACTCCGGCTTTTTCTAAATTCAGCCGTTCGGAAATAGCTAAAATCAAGTTATCGCATTCAGACTTCTGTACTTGGGCAAATTTCTTTTGCAAATACTCCGGCCGCCAATAGCCCACTATTTCTAATAAAAACACTCGCCCGTCGGGATGCACTAACCGAAAGTCGGGAATCATCACGCTACCTGGAATCGGAATTAAATCAACTTCTCGCTCTAGTTGCCACTCGGTTTTTGTGGAATTCCATCTTTCAGCAAATGCGGCTTCTAACATACTATCATAAGGCTTGCCAGGGGGATAGTGGCTGACTAAACCGCAGTCGGAATTTAGGGTAAATTTACCTGTTTTCAAAACGCCGCTAAAAGGGTCTTTTGTGTGCAGTGTCGAGTGCATACTCCATTTGGTGACGTGCAGCAGTGCGGGCAGCATTTTCGCGAGGGCTAAGCCGTAGCGGGTACTGGGTTTGAATAAGCTTGTAGGGCCGTCTATTGTCAGTGTAAAACCGTGATCTGCATCGCCTTCGATGTAAGTCATTAATTGAAATAGTTTCAGATAGCGAAATAAGAGTTTGTATTCTCCTGGATCGTTGCGGTGGGCGGTTAATTGCACTTGACTTGCTCGGTAAAATATGCCTTGAACTTGAGAAAGATTGTATTTGTGAAGCAAGTTTTCGGGTGTTGGTGCATTAAACTCAGTGAGGATTTTGTTTTCGTTTAAATCTGCGTATAAACCTGTAGTGATTTCGTGAGGAAAAACTTCTCTGTTTAACTCTTGGCTGAGTTCACTTGCTACTTTTTCCAGGGTTAATTGAGTAGATTGAGGGCTGGGAGTCGATCGCGCCGACAATGCAAAAACCCGCTGTCTCAACTCTGAGGGTTCTAGGGGACTGATGACTTCTAAGGTGCAGAAACCGCTTTTCAGCAGGTGCGCTAATCCCCGTTTCAGCCGATAATCCGGGCTGTCGCCTTCTAATTCTAGCAAGCGTCCGTCGAGCTCGCCTTGGGTTTTGCCGATCGACTCTTGAAAGCAGTCGATCGTTTCGGTAGCTGCTTCTAAGTTTTTAGCATCTATCTTGAGGCGGAGAGGGATGATTGATTCCCCGTTTTGGCGGTGACTTAATAAATCAGTGGGTAACATAAGCAGTGAAAAGTTTTACTCAATTTTTTGTTCAACAATCACCATAACTCCCCTAAGTTTTCCCTCTTCTGTCAAGCTTTGGGTAGTCCGAATTCGGCGATCGGAACTGACGAGATTGATGGTTTCAACAGCCCTCAGAATGCCAGTTGCTTTGTCCCATATTTGAAAAATTATCAAATTCTCTCCAACTTCTGTCGCTAGTGTCTTGTAGTTGGAAAAAACCGAGTCTGGACTTTCAATTTGCACTTGCCCTTCACCGACAACATGACCAACAAAATTTTGGGTTTCACTCTTGCCGTTAGCATAAGTTTGAACGTTAGTTTGCCTCCACTGGTTGTCAACAATTTTCTGGGTTAACACGGCTGTAAAACGCATGGTTTCCTTGCAGTCTGCATCGAGTCTTGTCCAGTCTCCCTCCCAAACTCCTGTATGTTGGGGGAAAACTTTAAAGTTAGTTATTTGTGCAGTTTCGCTCATTTTTAGGCAATGTAAATTAGTTGTTGATGATATTTTATTCCAGCTTCATCTAATTTTACTGTAGCCAAAATCATAGAAGAGGATATTACTCAAAGACCTCTAATTTAGGAGGTGCAGCCTAAAATTGCGTGTCGGTATGAGTAGGAACCTATTTCGTAGGTTGAGTTGACGATCGGAAACCGAACAGCCGTTTACTAGGTTGGGTCTCCTTTCGCGAAACCCAACCTAAATATTTTCCAACTTAACAGTTGGATTGTGAACAAGCGATCGGTACTATGGCTTGGACAGACTCACCAGACCAAAATTCTCCAAAAACCGATCGAAGGTGATGGCCACAAACCCATCCTTAGTGTTAGAACTCGGATCTTCCGATGCCCTGGCGCCCTTTCCATTGTCTGTCCCCCAGGGGTTCCGCAGTAGGAGCATCTTTTGGCCATTAGTCTCATAGGCATTGTGGATACTGTAGGCATGACCACCAACCAACACATTGTCAGATCGCTTCTCGGCATCAGGGACTGTCCCAGCCGCGACATAGCGACCCTGATTCAAGGTATCTTGAATCCGTTGAAAAGTTTGATCGCGCGTAATACTTCCTAATAGATTACCTTCGCCCTCCTCATCTGAAAACTCTATCAAAGAATATTGTGGAGCCGCTTCGGAGGGCTTCAACACAATCTCTTCGGTCCCCTTACCCGTGACCCGTTTGAGGGCAATCCCCGCTAGATCGCCATTCCCTGTCGCATCATAGCCATTGCGACCGGTCTCCTCACCCCGGAACTTGGCGTAAGCACGTTCAAAAATGGGGGCCCAGATGGGTTGCCCCGACGCTTGGCTCGGCTTGACGTCATCCGGGTTCCACTTCACCCCAAACACTAAATCTTTGTTGGTCACCACCTGGTTGTCCACGGTGACCGTCCGCGGTTGGCCTGTTACGTAGTTGTAGAACTGGAGGGTATAGTTGTTACCATCGCTCGTAATGAGATTGTTGAGCACTACACTCTGCTTGGAGGCAGCCTGGCTGGGATCTTCGATCTTGCCGAACGTGGCCGCCAGGGCTGCAAGAAAGGCGCAGTTGCCGAATTGTCCTTGGTTCAGGGCAGGGAGTTGAATCGGCAGGGCTAGACCGCCCGTTAGAGGGGCATAGACTAATTCATGAGCCGTATCTTCTTGGAGACCGGTATCAGCCCGCTGCCCCTTTTCGAGAAAGAGGGGTGGGGGCAACAGAGTGTCAGCACCCGCACTGGGTACCACGTTTGCCACCGAAGTCCCCGTCACCGTCGCATTCAGAGTATAGTCCCCCAAACCCGGAGCATCCACGCTGGAGGCAAACACCACATATTGACCCCCCTGTTCCGTGGTGAAACTCACCTGGGCATTGAAGTCTCCGTCGCTGGTGTTAATGTCATCGTTTTCAACGACCACTTCGCCCGTGAGCAGATCCACCACCGTTAGATAAGCATCGAAATCCTCCGATTCTTGAGTCACAGTCACCGTTGACCCAGCACCCAGTTCCGGCAGGAGATAGGGATCGGCATAGTTTTCCAGATCGTTGGGATCGAAGTCATCGTTTTGAGTCAAGGTGCCGGCTGTGGGGATGCCCGGGAAAAGCGGGTCATAGTGTTCAATGTCCACCCGGCTGCCCGGTTCGGAAATGGCAGCAATTTTGTAGGGCGTTGCCGCCCCTGGGGCGGTGACATTGACGTAATAGGTACCGGGGTTGATGTTATCTTCCTGGATTTCATTCGTCCCCTGGGCAAAAATCTCATCCGCATCCAACTGGTTGTTGCTATTGCGATCGCTCCAGACGGTCAAATTTAGATCCGCCTCCTGGTAATCGGTAAACAGATCCAAATACCCCGCGTTGAGCACTTCCAGGCGATAGGCATCCACTGCATCAGTGCCGCCCACATAATCGTGCAATTCCACTTCACCGTCTGGCGACAGCAGGCGTGCCGTGCTGGGTCGATCGCCCGCCCGATCGGGGGCTACAGTTCCGGCAACACCGGCCAAACTCAGGCTGTAGTTGGTGTTGCCTTCATATGCCTCCACCGATAGGAAATATTTACCCGGATCTAAGGTGACGTTCTCGATGGTTTCATTCGCAGCGCCCGATTTTGCCGAGGAAGAGATGATTTCATCTCCTCCCAATTCCCCATCGTCGTTCAAATCCTGATAGAGTGCCAGATCCGCATCTGCGCTCAAGCCACTCAAGCCAAAGTTAACAATGCTCGTTTCCGTTACCTGGAATTGGAAAAAGTCGGCATAATCTTCATCGCTCACTGCTCCCTGAAGGTTAGCTCCCCCGGGCACTGAACCCAGCGCTGTAGCTCCCGCTTCCGTATCGTCCAGTGTCGCTTTGACGGTACTGAATAAGCCTGTCAGGCGATCGGGGCTGACTCCCAGCGCCCGCGCCAAGATCGCACCAGTTGCTTTCAACCGAATGAAAGTGTCGGCTCCATTGGCTTCCAGCGTTACGTCGGCTTCAGTCAGGGCATCGCCTGCTCCATCCGTCAGAGCAATAACATCGCCCTCTTCATCGCTGAAGTCGGCGATCGTATCGGCGAGAGCCGGATTAGTTATAGCATCAGCGACATCCAAGACAAAAGCATCGGAACCATCGCCACCAATTAGACTATCAACTCCAGCACCCCCGGCTAGGAAATCGTCTCCCTCTTGACCGAGTAATGTGTCGTTGTTTTGACCGCCATTGACAACATCATTACCGCGTTCTCCCAGGAGATAATCATCTCCAGCATTGCCCAATAGCAGATCGGCTCCGCGTCCGCCTTGTAGGCTGTCGTTCCCGATTCCACCGGCGATCGAGTCCGCTCCATCGTTCCCATAAACACAATCCGGGCGATCGGAGCCGACAATGAAATCTGCTCCTGCGAGCGCTCGAATCCCAAAACCGGCCGGAACTTTGGTATCGATCGTAAAAATATCGACACCGCTGGTCAAATCAAACAAGTTATTGGATGACATGAGTATATGAACCCTTAAAGATGAATGTACGAAGACAGGAGAAATCCCACCAGCAATACCTAGGAATTAGTTAGAGCTGTGAATTAGTTATTGAGCCCAAATCCCGCTGAAATACCCCCTCGATCTCGCTTGTCTGTCCTTGACTACGTTCGAGGATAAAGTCCGGCAGACGTTGTAGTTGGCTCTTGTTAGTTTTAGGTGATAATAAAAATAAAACTTCCCGTGCTACAGCCCGGAAAGCCTGCGTGAGCGAGACGCTCACACTACCCTTTCCACCACCAATTCAGAACAGCCAATTTATTCGTCTACTTAGGAGTTGCTGACGACAATATTGATGAGCTATTGCATCTTTATTAACTCTTATTTTACACAAATATCATACCTTAGATAGATGACTAGGCAATCTGTATAATTATTTAAGGCTTGCTGAATCAGTTGGAAAAGTAAACACTGTATGGGTTCACGGGGTGACAGCCCCGTCAAACTCCTAAGCTTCCCAAAAATCAGTGTCGCAAATGGCACACTGGCGATAAACTACCCGTAAGGATTGCCAAAGCCCCGCCTCTCGTGAGTTTTAGGTGATAATAAAAATAAAACTTTCGGTGGTAAAGGCCCGAAAGCCTGCGTGAGCGAGACGCTTACACTACCGTTTCCACTACAAATCGAGAATAGCCGTATAGTTTGAGGTCAAAATTTTTCAAGAGCCTTTTTCATAAAGGGGCTAACGGAGCTGAATTTGGCATTCTAAGGCTATACACTAAGTTGGCAATATTCAATCTTTATTTTCTTCGTCATAATTTTCTCCCCATTTTGCTGGTGATTCGGCTGCTTTTTTAGTCGCCTCCCGATTAACTCCGTAAATGGGTGTCGGTTTGACAGTTTCTAATTTCTGATATTCTGGCTGCGGCGGTTCGATTTTTGTTTTTACTTGGGGTTTGTGAGGCTGCATTCCTCCTCAGCGGCGTTGGGATGTTCTTCGTCGCGAAGAACGCGAAGGGAAGAGAGAGAAAGAAAGAGAGTCTTCAGAAATAGTTTAAGCTTACTACCAGGGAATTTCATCATTGTCTTCTCCCCATTTTGCGGGTGATTCTGCTGCTTTTTTGGTTGTCTCTCGGTTGACTCCGTAAATGGGTGTCGGTTTGACAATTTCTAATTTCTGATATTCTGGCTTTGGCGGTTCTATTTGTGTTTGTGGTTGGGGTTGGTGAGGCTGCATTCCTCCTCGGCGGCGCTGGGATGTTCTTTCTTCGCTGGTGTCTTCGGTGACGACTTCGTAGAGAATTGCTAACTTATTTACATCGCTGCTTTTGCGGAGAACTCTACCCAATCGCTGAATGTATTCGCGTTCGCTGCCGGTACCTGACAATATGATAGCAATTCTAGCGTCGGGAACGTCCACTCCTTCGTTGAGGACATGGGAAGCGACGAGGGTTTTGTATTCGCCGCTGCGAAAACGATCGAGGATTTCGTGGCGTTCTTTGACTGGGGTTTGGTGGGTTATTGTGGGGATGAGAAATTCTTGGGAAATTCGGTAAACTGTGGCGTTATCTCCGGTGAAAATTAGCGTGCGCTGGGGAGAGTGTTCTGCTAGTATTTTGGCTAAAATTCGCAGCTTTCCTTCGGTACAAAGGGCGATTTCTTTGGCTTGGCGGTGGGCTAGCATGGCGCGCCGTCCCAGGGGCGATCGCGCGCTTGCCATGATAAACTGTTTCCAACCATCGAGGCTAGATATTTTGATGTTAGACTGTTTTAAGAAGTCGTTGCGAATGTTGATTAATTCGGCGTAGCGAGATGCTTCTTCTTGTGACAGTTTTACCATAATTTGAACTATTTTATGGTCGGCTAAAGCATCGCCTGCCAAATCTTCGGGTCTTTTGCTAAATACTGTCGGGCCGATGAGAAAATGCAAATCACTGTGGCGGCCATCTGTGCGATCGGGTGTAGCTGTCAGTCCCAGTCGAAAAGGCGCGATCGCATATTCGGAAATTACTCGATAAAAGTCCGTTGGCAAATGGTGGCATTCGTCAAAAACTAGCAAACCGTATTTATTGCCCAAGGTTTCTGCATGAATACTTGCACTGTCGTAGGTTGCGACTAAAATTGGCGTTTTGTCCCGCGAACCTCCGCCCAACAATCCGATTTCGATGTCGGGAAAAGCTGCTTTTAAATTAGCATACCACTGGTGCATTAAATCGAGAGTTGGTACTACAATTAATGTACTGCGACCAGTGACTTGCATGGCTAATTGTGCCAGATAAGTTTTGCCGGAAGCGGTAGGGAGCACGACTACTCCTTGGCTTCCTGCTTCCTGCCAAGCTGCGAGGGCCTGTTCTTGATGTGGGTAAGGCTGCATTTCCACGCTGGGTACGAGTTCGAGTAGTTCGTATCCCCTCGCTTCGTCGGTGAAGTGAATGCACTCGGCTTGGAGGCATTCTACCAGCGGGCGGTAGTGAATTGCTCGAATGCGGTATTTTTCCACGCGATCGTCCCATGTCGCAAAGTCCACCCAGTCTCTGCCTTTGGGCGGCGGGTGCAGCAATAGAGTTCCGCGATCGAATGTTAAAGTAGGTAAACGTGGCATTGTTTTTGGAGACCTGAGTCGCTGCTGTTAAATTATAATTGACAATCCCCGCGCTGAAGCTGCGGGGATTCTTAAGACCATAATTTAAGTCTTAAAGGCGCTGAGTTAGAGTCGATTAGGGAGTTACCCCCCTAACCTCTCCTTCAGAACCGTGCGTGAGACTTTCACCTCACACGGCTCCTTGATAATTCCATCCTTGGTACGGATACGATTCAAGACCAACTATCAGGTTTTAACACTTCCTTTAGAGCGTATTGACCCGTCTGTTGCTGTCTTTGTGTCGTGGCAGTGTTTGTGTAGAAGTTGTAAGTTATCGTAGGTATCTTTTCCACCTAACGAGATTGGTTTAATATGGTCAACTTCTACAATGTCTATACTGGTAAGGTATAAACCACAGTGAGGACAAATACCCTTTTGACGCTTGATTAATGATGCAACCCTGTTGGGTGTTTCTGGGTATTCACCTCTACGCTTGCTCCAATAAATCCAGTTTCCATCAAATGGACTGGCTTCACCTTTGACTTTTGTATGCCTTACGATTGGCGTACTTGCATGGGTGAGTAATTCCACTCCGTTTTCTGTACTGAAACACCAATTACGGTCGCTTACTGTTCTCCAGTATTTCTCCTTGTTGATGTTCCCTTTTCCCCTACT
>NZ_JAUBOV010000188.1:0-2228 GCF_036700405.1 Microcoleus sp. T3_D1 | reverse complement strand
TCGGTTGATACGCCTTTGTTGAGATATGATCTCAACTTATGTATTTGTTAGCAAATGTTAGCAAAAAAGTATCGGTTCCGACGATGAAGATTTACTCGAATTTTGGAACGGCACAGGCAGCACAGTTCTAAGAGCGTCGGGAGTTAAAGCCGACCTAGACGGGTTGTTGCTGTCAGTGTTCGGGACAATTCAGCCCGATGTGCTCGCAAGCTTGCTCAAAGATTGCAGCGACTCTAACGGAAAGTTTGCTCGGTTCGATTTTGTGATTCAACCGCTGGCCGCATCGAAATTATCTCTAGAGGACAGCGGAAGCTTTGATCTAACTCCAATACTTAGCAGTCTTTACCAAAAAATTGATGCACTGCCAGCACTGAAACTAGAGCTAGAACCCGACGCCAAACGCTACTTTACAGAGTTTTACAACAAGGCAGAGGATAAGCGGGTTGCGGAACCCATGCAAGGTAAACCGGCGATGATTGGCAAGGCGCCGGAAAAAGTAGGAAAGCTTGCCGGAGTCCTTCACACACTCAACTGTATTTTTAACGACCAACCTGTCACGCCCCGTATCCCAAAAAGTATTGTGCAGGCAGCAGTCAAATTTGTGATTTTCACCGCGAACCAGATTGACGTGCTCTACACAGAGTTCTCCGATCGAACTGCACTGGCTCCTAATTTGGTAAAAATTCTCGCTCTAGCAGAAGCCAAGGGTGGGACGGTTTCTGCACGGGATGTCACCCTAGCTTTCAATGCCAAACATCGACCCAGTAAGCAACAAATTCAAGAATTGTTCACAGAGTTAACCAAAATGAAGTACGGAGAGACTACAACAAAATGTCAAAGAATTTTATTTACCCTGTGTCCACAGTCCACAGTGTCCACAGTAGCCTCAAATTATGACACAGAAAGCGATGCACGTGTCCACACTTCCCTCTCCACGGTGTCCACAGTGTCCACACTTAAAGAGGCAAATAATGGTAAAAGTGTGGGCAAGTGTGGACACACTGTGGACATAGGTGTCCACACATCTAAATCCTTGCTAGATAAGGCTTTGAGTGCAAGTGTGGACACTGTGGACACAAAATCGGCATCTTTAGAAAACTCATAAACATTAATGATGAGCTGTACTACAGAAACCGCTAAATCTACGGCAACCTCTGCCAAGAAGCCCAGAACCTTTGAGATAGGCGATCGGGTTGTGGTCAAGGATGTCGGCGGCATCTATCAGGGTGCACGAGGTGAGGTTGTGGACAATATCTACAGCCGTGCTGGCACTAGCTACCTGGTCAGGTTCGACAAGCGTGTTAGGAACGTTCAGCAATCAGAGTTTGAAGCCTCTGACCTGATGAAGCTTTAACCCTTGTCTGAGCCAAAAATCACTGCTAGTAGGCTTTGTGTCTACTAGCTTTGTAGACAATCTGTTGACACCGTAGACAGATATCAGTTACTGTAGACAAATACTGTATACACGTGTCTACAATGAGTCAAAGTCAAGTCGTATCATTCAGAGCATCCGGTCACTTCCTGAACTGGATAGAAGCTCAGAAGCTAGACGGTGAGTCGCTTAGTCAAGCTGCACAACGCATTCTCAAGGAAGTCTCAGGCACGTCTACACTGTCTACAGTGCATCTGTCTACACTGTCTACAACACCTACAGATTTGTCTACACGAAGCAGTGATAGCGTCGTGTCTACAGAAATTGTAGACATTGTAGACAAGGCTGTAAGTTCAAGCCTTGACCCGGTGATGGAGCGGATGGCCGCCATTGAGGAACGTCTGGGAAAATTGAGTGCCTGAGTGATGGCAACGATGAATCACTCAGGCAGGAATTGAAAGCGGCCAACAAGCAACTTGCAGAATGGGACAAGGAGCTCAATCAGTTACACGAGCGCAACGGCGATTTGGGACTGAAGGTTCAGATGCTGGAGCAAGAGCTCAAGGAAGTACGGCGCGATCGGGAGGGAGTTGAGACGGAACTCTCCAACCTGAGACAAAAATCAAAAAATGATGCAGCCAGGAAAAATTTTCCCGATTTTCCAGAGCCGGCCGACTTGCTCAACCAGTTAAAAGCGCGGCGTAAAAAGTCGAGAACTGACTTGGCTGATATCAACGCTATTCTGGGGCTTGTGGCGGAAGAGTACGGCTCAAACCCGCTCTAGGGCGTCGGTTCAGTATTAGGAGTTGACAAAAAAAGGAATTTATGAAATTAGCCAGTGCATGAGTTCGACTCT
>NZ_JAUBOV010000083.1:0-33672 GCF_036700405.1 Microcoleus sp. T3_D1 | reverse complement strand
CTGTCGCCGCTGACACCACACCACCTACTGCCACTTTCACCCCCGCCGACAACGCCACGAATATTGCAGTTGCTGCTGATTTAGTTGTCACCTTGAATGAAGCCGTACAAAAAGGCACTGGCAACATTGTCATCAAGAAAGTCTCCGACAACTCAGTTGTGGAAACTATAAATGTTACTTCCACAAATGTCACTGTTAGCGGTAGTACCGTCACAGTTAACCCCACGGCAGATTTAGCGCAAGGTACTGGTTACTACGTTGAAATTGCTGCTGGTGCAATTAAAGACTTAGCTGGTAACAATTATGCTGGGATTACGGGTGCAACTGCTTGGAAATTCAACACTGCTGACACCACAGCGCCGACAGCCACCACTTTCACACCTGTAAATAACGCCACTACTGTTGCCGTTACTGCTAATGCAGTTGTCACCTTGAGTGAAGCGGTGCAAAAAGGCATCGGCAACATTGTTATCAAGAAAGTTTCGGATAACTCAGTGGTGGAAAGCATTGATGTTACTTCAGCCAAGGTCACTGTTAGCGGTAGTACCGTCACAGTTAATCCCACGGCAGATTTAGCGCAAGGTACTGGTTATTACGTTGAAATTGCGGCCGGTGCGATTAAAGACTTAGCTGGTAACAATTATGCTGGGATTACGGGTGCAACTGCTTGGAAATTCAACACTGCTGACACCACAGCGCCGACAGCCACCACTTTCACACCTGTAAATAACGCCACTACTGTTGCCGTTACTGCTAATGCAGTTGTCACCTTGAGTGAAGCGGTGCAAAAAGGCATCGGCAACATTGTTATCAAGAAAGTTTCGGATAACTCAGTGGTGGAAAGCATTGATGTTACTTCAGCCAAGGTCACTGTTAGCGGTAGTACCGTCACAGTTAATCCCACGGCAGATTTAGCGCAAGGTACTGGTTATTACGTTGAAATTGCGGCCGGTGCGATTAAAGACTTAGCTGGTAATAATTACAGTGGTATTACAGGCGCAACTGCTTGGAAATTCAACACTGCTGATACCACAGCGCCTACAGCCACCCTAGCTTCAACCGCTGTGGCACCCGTAAACGCACCCTTCAATGTCAGCGCTACTTTCAACGAAAGTGTCACCGGGTTTATTGACAGCGATATCAGCGTCACCAACGGTAAAGTTAGTGGATTTACCGGCACTGGCAGCAACTACAATTTCACTGTCACCCCAACCAACGGCACGGTAGTAACAGTCAACGTTCCCGCTGGCAGCGCCACTGATGCAGCCGGTAACAACAATATTGCTGCTACACCTTTAACCTACAACGTCAAGAATAGCTTTTCTGTTTGGAGCGAAATAGATACTTACCTAAAAAATAATGGTATTAATGTATCTGATCCAGTAAAGCAAGTCTTAGAAGGTGTGGTAAATACCATCAAGCCGTTGACAGTTGGGATTCAGAATGGTGAAATTACAGCTACTTACAATGCTACTGGGTCTCTAAATGACGTACTGAAAGCTCTGGGAATTCCTATCGCTAACGGGAGTGCAATATTAAGTGGCGATATCACAAATCCTAGCTTAAAAATTGATACTAAGCAGTCTTCTCCCACTTATAATTTGTCAGGAAAGATCAAGGATAAAGCTGTAACCTTTGGTTATCAAAGTGGTCAAGCGGTCACTGCTACCTATCAGGGAGATTTTTCTCTGGCGGACTTGCTCACCAGCATGGGAGTGAGTGGAACTCCCGGAACTTCCATCTTAACGGGGTCAATTGGCAATCCTACCCTGAAAATTGATACCAGCAAATCCCCTCTGGCTTATGCCTTATCGGGTAACATCAGTGGAAAAACCGTAACCTTTGGTTATCAAAGTGGTCAAGGGGTTACAGTCAGTTACCAGAGCGATGTTTCTCTGTCGGATCTGCTGAAGCAGGTTGGGTTTGACAGTCTTGGTATAGCGAGCGATATATTAAACACCTCGGTCAAGAACCCCAGCATAAAAATTGATACCAGCAAGCCCACTGCTGTTTATGAGCTCACTGGAGTGATTGACGGACAAAGCCTAAGTTTTAGTGTCTCTAAAAACACTATTAAAATTGGGTATCCCAAGGAGGCATCTTTAACGGATCTCGTCAAAAAAATTCCTTTTGATGGCATTAAAACCTTTGCAGATACAATCACCCCACCTCTGAGCAGTCCCAGTTTTACTATTGACAAGTCTAGTGGCTCTCCTAAATACATAGCTTCTGGGAAATTGGACTTTGGAGTTGATGATGGCAAAAATAATTTCTTTGATTTCATCAACAAAAAACTGGGCATTAAGGATGTTAGCCTTGATGCTGAATTCAATTCATCTGGAGCGAGTGTCAAAGCAGGTTTAGGGACTGATATCACACTATTCAAGACAGGTGATTTCAGTGGAATCCTTAAAGGCTTGAACCTGAACGGGAGTCTACAAAAGGGGCAACCGAGTTTTGGGATTGGAGGGAATCTAATTCTTAAAGGGTACGATCCTTTCCAAAATAACGAACCTGACTTAACACTTTCGGGAAACATTGGGCTAGATCCCACATCTCTCTCAGGATCGTTTGCACTCGATGCAAGCAATAGCTGGAAAAATCCCTTTGGCATACCTGATGCAAAAATTAGTAGTCTAGGTTTCCAACTGGGTGGGACTTATGTAACACCCTGGGTTGATAATGTTGGATTCCGGGGAGAGCTACAATTTGGTGATTTAGCTCTGAATACCGCTTTCTTAGTAGATGTCACCAATCCTGATAAATTTGCTTTGGAATTAACTGCGAAGCAACCAGTCAGCTTGGTTACCCTTTGGGCTGGTGGGCCAATTGGCTCTTATGCCCTTAAGCAATTGGGTAAGAAAAGCGAGTTTTTCCAAAAAGCCGAAACTTTTTTGAAGGATACTTTAAATGTAAAGATTGTATCTATCGATGGATCTGATGCAGATACAGAACTCGATCCACTCGTCAAGATGGTACCTTTCCCCACAAAAATTGCTGGCAAGGAATTAACACAAGGTCTTGGGATTAATGGCGAAATAACAGCTTGGGGACAAAAAGCCAAGCTCAATCTTAACGCTAATCCCTACGATACAATCAATCCAAACTTAGAAGGTTCTTTCCAGCTTTCTGCAATTGACTGGGGTTTTTTAAAGTTGACAGGAGTAAACGGTGGCAGCGATCCTTTGAAATTAGCAATCAAGGTATCTCCCACTGAACAATATCTCAAAGCAGACGCGAAACTTGTGCTTTTTGGGACTGAAGTTGCTAAAGCAAACGTTGAGTTTACCCCCACTAGCGCCAAAGTCAAAGATTTTGTTTTGAATTTCGCAAACCTACTAAGACTAGACATTAACGATTTTTCAGTTGATCTCAATAACAAAACAGCGAGTGGTTCTGGTTCAGTGAGCTTACTGGGAAGAGAGATTGCCGGAGCCAAAATCAATGCTGATAGTAATGGGCTGAAAGTTCAAGGAAATCTTGACTTATTCGGAGCCTTCTCAATCGAGAACGCAATAATTGATATCAAAAATGCAAACGATATCAAAATCGGAGGGACAGCCAAAATTTTTGGTCAAGATTTAGGCAGTGCCGACATCAGCCTACAGAATGGCCAGCTAAAAGTTAAAGGTAAAATAGGCGTCAATATCCTCAATATTGGCAATATTGGTGCAAGTCTTACGATTACCTCGGATGGTACAGCTAGTGGTTCCAAGATTCAGGTAGGTGCCGAAGTTTTAGGGAAAAACTTTGACTATACCATGTCACTAGCTCCGCTGAGAAGTATGGAAGATTTGTTTGACCAGATTACGGGCGGTGCTCTCGGTGCAGTCACTGAGGCTGTAAATAAAGCCATTGATGGTGTCGTTAATGGATTTAATAGTGTGACATCAGGTGTACTCGATACCTTCAAGGATGTTGGCAAATTTTTTGAAAACTTAGGGGGATTTATTTATAGTTTTGTAGACGATTACTTCCTGGAGAGAAATAGCCAAAACGTAGCATTGGGTAACGGCAACGACTTTTACGACGCAAGAGGAGAGAATGATACTGTTGCAGGTGGACGTGGAAACGACCGTCTACTAGGTGGATGGGGTCGTGACAAACTCGAAGGTCAACAGGACAATGACCAATTAGAAGGCAACGGGGGCAGCGACACTTTATATGGCAACGAGGGAAATGACTGGCTAGAGGGTGGAAAGGATAGTGATTTTATATATGGTGGATCTGATAACGATCTCATATATGGTGGCGGCATCCTTGGTGACAATGGTAAAAATGATGCCCACGATTGGCTCTACGGTGAGGGGGGCAATGACAAGATTTCCGGTGGTGACGCAGACGACCTAATTTATGGAGGAGATGGCCAAGACATTCTCTCTGGAGACAATGGTAATGATTTTATACAGGGTGATAACGGTAGCGACCGTCTTAATGGTGATGCGGGCAATGACACCCTTAATGGTGGTTTGGGTGATGACCGTCTCTATGGTGATGCGGGCAACGACGTTCTCAGCGGTGAAGCCGGCAATGACGAGATCCACGGCTATCAGGGTAATGACACCATTGATGGCGGAAATGGCAACGACGTTCTCTTTGGTCAGGGAGATAACGACTTCCTCCGAGGTGGAGATGGGGATGATGCTCTCTATGGCGAAGACAACGGAAAAACGGGAGGAAGCTACGACGGTAGCAACGACAAAGACACACTCGAAGGTTCATGGGGTAAGGATAGTCTCTTCGGCGGTTTGAGTGACGATTTGCTCCGTGGTGGAGCCGGCAATGACGTTCTCAGCGGTGAAGCCGGCAATGACAAACTCAATGGCGATGAGAATGACGATTTCCTCGACGGTGGTGACGGCAACGACTCTCTAAACGGCGGGAGGGATAATGATACGCTCTTTGGTCGAGGGGGCAATGACTTCCTTGAGGGCTTTGACGGCAATGACTACCTTTATGGGGGTGATGGCAACGATCAGATCTACAGTCACAACGGCGATGACATCCTTAAAGGAGAAGCAGGAGACGACGCGATCGGGGGTGGGTCTAATAACGATCTCCTCGATGGTGGGGATGGTAACGACTCCCTCTACGGTGAGGGAGATAACGATACTCTCTCTGGTGGAAATGGCAGTAACTTCCTTGATGGAGGTGACAAAACTGATACTGCCGACTACAGATTTTCTACTGGTGCTGTTCGAGGCAGTTTAACGGATGGCAACGCCAATTTTTCTAGCAACAAAGATACGTTAAGTTCGATTGAGAATATTATTGGTTCGGCTCATAACGATCGATTCAATGGCGACAGTCAGAATAATACCCTCTCTGGTCAAGCTGGCAATGATAGTCTCTTTGGTGAGATTGGCAACGATCTTCTCAGGGGTGATCAAGGTAATGACGAACTTCACGGATGGGAGGGCAATGACACCCTGGAAGGCGGAACTGGCAACGATACTCTCTACGGTCAGCAGGGCGATGACAATATCCAAGGTGGAGATGGCAATGATAGTATTGATGGTGGGGCTGGTAACGATATTATTGATGGTGGGGCTGGTAACGATATTATTGATGGTGGGGCTGGTAACGATACCATTGACGGAGGGGCTGGTAACAACGATATCTTGCTCTTGACCGGTAAAAAAGAGGACTATAAGTTTACCCAGACAGCTACAGGATGGCAAATTGTTGCTCCTAATGGCGATGTGAAAATCGTGACCGGAGTTGAGAGTTTTAATCGCGAGGCTCCTCAACCTAAAGAAACACCCACGATTTTAAGTCCAAAGGTAGTCGAAAATGTAGTGATACCAGTAGTCAAAAAAACATGGAGCTTCTTCCAAAAGATTCGCATCATCGACGGTTACATTTCTGGCGGTAAGGTGTTCTTCGATGCCAACTTAAACGGGGTTTTTGATGAGGGTGAACCCTTTACGATTACCACGGCGGATGGTGGCTTCGATCTGACCCTGAATACCGAAAAGTTTGATACCAACCAAAATGGTGAACTCGACTATACCGAAGGTCAGTTTGTTCTGATGGGAGGTATGGACATCCTCAGTGGGGTAGATGCGGCAACTGGTTTGCCGATGGCTACGCCACTCACTTCTACCCTGGCGTCAACGGTTGTGACACCTTTAACGACGGCGATCGCCTCTATGGTGCAGCAAGGCGTTGACCCAGCAACAGCGGAAACTCAGGTGAAATCAGCGTTAGGATTGCCCGCAGGAGTTGACTTGGGTAGTTATGACCCCTTAGAGGCGATCGCCAAAGGGGACGCGAATGGTGTATCGGTATTCGGTTCGATGATTCTGGTGCAAAATACGATCGTCCAGACAGCGAAATTCATTGAGGGAGTTTCGGAAACAGCAATTGCTCAACTCGCATTTAGCGGTATCGGGGCGATCGCAAATCAACTCAAGGGTGGCGCTGCTGTAGATTTAGGCAAAACAGAAACAATCTTGGCGATCGTTCAAGCAGCCATTACCAAAGCAGCAGAGTCTGACCCCAAAATCAACCCGACACAACTGGCTGCGAGTGCGGCTGCTGCGGCTCAAATCATGGCTTTGGGCAATCAAATGGTCAAGGATCTCGTCGCTAGCGGTCGCCCCATCAAAGATATTGCCCTTGAGATCACGAAATTGCAGGCGGTGTCTGTAGGTCAAATTGCTGTCGGTTTGTCCGATTTGGCTGCGGGAACTGTGACTGTTGAACAGTTCCTCGCTCAAAACACCAAAGAGGCGATTCTGGCGAGGATGGAGAAGGTGAAGGTTAATGACCCTACTGTTCGCCCTGTTGTCGAGACGAGCGCCCTCAAAGACCCGATCGATCCAGAGGAACCTACATCTGAGGACACCGGCAGCGCCCCCGACACCGAAACCGGCACCGACACACCAACACCGATCGCTCCGACCCCACCGATCGCCCTGACCCCATCAGTAACAGCCTCCGACACACCGACACCATCGGAAACAGCCTCCGAAACACCAACACCATCGGAAACAGCAACTCCCACGCCAACAACTAATAACCTCTCAGACGATGAGTGCATCTGCGACCAAATTACCTATCCCAACTTAAACCGACCCAACTCAGTTGAAAACACCATACTCGACGCATCCGGCCTTCAGATAGGCACTGCCCAAAACGATGAATTACTAGGTAGCGATGCTGCCAACATATTCGAGGGCAAATCCGGGGATGACAACCTATACGGTGGTGCCGATAATGACATTATTAATGGCAACCAAGGCAATGACTTCATCGCCGGAGGCAAAGATGAAGATACTCTCTACGGAGATGAAGGAAGCGACATCGTTCTTGGCGAGTCGGGCAACGATTTAATCTTCGGAGGCAAAGGCAATGACTTCTTACATGGCCGCGAAGGTATTGACATCATTTATGGCAACAAAGATGATGACTTCATCGATGGTGGTAAGGATAATGACACCTTATATGGAGGCAAAGGTAACGACATCCTGCTTGGCAGTCAAGGTGATGACAATCTGTTTGGACAGCAGGGAAATGATACCATCTGCGGCGGTGAAGGTAATGACTTAATCAACGGTGATGAAGGAGCAGATATCCTGGGAGGGTGTGCCGGAAATGATACTCTGTTCGGAGGCGCAGATAACGATACTCTCACTGGTGGCAAAGGCAACGATATCCTTGACGGAGGCATGGGAAATGATAGTTTGATTGGCGGTAGCGGCAACGATATCTTTGCCTTAAAAGCCGGTCAAGGATTTGATATAATCGCTGATTTTACCCTGGGTCAAGATTTGATTGGATTAAGCGGTGGCTTGAGTTTTGGTCAGTTAGAAATAACTCAAAATACTCAGGGAACTATTATTAAGAATCTCTTGACAGGGGAGCAGTTAGGTGTGATGGTTGGAGTGAGTGCGAATTCGATAACATCTGCTAATTTCATGCTGGTTTAGGGAAGGAGAGAAAAGCGCGATCGCCCTTAATACCAATTTTATATGAGGTTGCATAGAATCTGATCCCCCCTAACCCCCCTTATTAAGGGGGAGTAGGGGGTGGACAAGAGTTTGGTCAGAGTCAACCCCTACTCCCCTTATTAAGGGGGATTTAGGGGGAGCGAAATATATGCAACTTCACATTAAATTGGTATAAGTAAAAAAAAGGCGATCGCACTTAACCCAAATCAACATTTATCTGCGTTCATCGGCGTCAATCCGCCGCCATCTGCGGTTAAAATTTCCTACCTACTATTACGGCAATTTCACTTCAGTCTCCTGACTGATAACTACTGGCGGCGACAGAGTAGGCTCAGGTTCGGCCACATTCAACTGACCGCCACAACAACGCAACTCGTAAAGTTTTGCATTAATTTGATACTCATATTGACTCAATAACCTTGCATAAATATAGCCAGCTTTTCCATCCAAAAAGCCGAGCTGAATGAAGTAAAATAAAATAAATCTGAGCATTGGTTTCAAAGGCAGCCGCACCCAAACTTTTTTGAGAAAGCGTTTCCGCTGTACGGCATCCCCAAATAAGTGAGCGCCAATAGTGCCGCTGTCGTCGCGCCCTTCAATAATATTGTAATAAACGCGAGCTTCCCAATTAGAATAGCGGTTGTGCCGTTCTATCCAGTGAAATAAATCGCGGTAATCCTCGTGGATCATGTCATTTTTTAAGTATCCCACTTGACCCGCTAAAATGACGTGTTCGTGAACTTCGTTGTCGCCAGTATTGGGGACGGATTCAGTGCCGAGGTTTTCGTAACGGCCTTTTTGATGCTTGAACAAACGCAAATTCCAGTCGGGATATCGGCCGCCGTAACGCAGCCACTGACCTAAAAAGAAGACTTTGCGGTTGAGGTAGTAGCCGTCAAAATTGGGGTCTTCGATCGCCTGCGCGATTTCGTCCCAAAGTTCCGGCGGAATGCGCTCGTCGCAATCGACAATTAATACCCATTCGTTGCGAAAGGGCAGATTGTCCAAAGACCAATTTTTCTTTTTGGGCCAGCGGTTGTCGAAGTAAAACTGCACTACTTTTGCGCCCGTGCTGATGGCAATTTCTACCGTGCGATCGCAGCTTTGGGAATCAACCATGAAAACTTCATCCGCCCTGGCAATGCTGGCCAGACACGCAGGTAGATTAAGTTCTTCGTCTTTTGCCGGAATGAGAACTGAAACCGGAATCTTGGATGAACTAGATGTCATAATCGAGTGCTTGAACCTAAATGCGGTCGAGTTTTGGTGGATGAAATGCGATCGGCACAGCCGCGCCGACGACTTGAGCAGCGAGGGATATTGCCTATAGCCTAATGCCTGCTGGTCGATTTCGGTGCAAAAATCAGGCCGCGGATGGCTGCGCTCAAATAACCGATTTGACCCCAGGCAAAAACGAAATTTTCAAAGCGCAGCCCTGGATCTCTAATATATTTAAAAGACTTCCAGACACCCCTCAATATTCTTTCACCCCCCCGCCCAAGCTGAGCAATACCGGCTCGATCGGACAATTGTTCGCGATAACACTCGCTGATGCCTTGCCACCACCCGCGCTGTAGAAACCAAGCTTTGTTGAGCCTTTCTGTGGCGACATGGTGAAGCACCAGGGCCTCCGGTAGATAAACTACTTGCCAACCTAACTCTAAAGCTAATTCTGTGGCCCGCAATTCTTCATTTGACAGCAACTTTGTGCCTACTCGACCGAGTTTGACATCGAAGCCACCAATTTGTTCGAGAAAAGCGCGCCGGATTGAGTAGTTTACACCCCTGGGAGTCAAACCGGCAGCAGTGACGTAAACGCAACTTTCCCCCAAATCGTAAACTCCCAAGTTCTGGGCTAATCCCGGTGACAGCCATTCGGGCGGGCTGACTGCAGAAGGCCAGAGCAAATTGACTTTGCCACCAGCTACGGCGAGTTTTTGATTGCTTTGATAAGCCGCGTGCAGCACCCTGAGCCAATTCGGCTCAGCAATAGCGTCGTCGTCGAGATAAGCTAATATTTCACTGCGAGCTTGCTTAGCGCCGGTGTTCCGGGCTACTGACAGACCGATTTCGGGTTCCCAGACGTACTTGAGGCGGCCATCCCCCAGTCTTGCTTCTACTACCTCGCGAGTGCGCGAAGTCGAACTTTCGGGGCTTGCATAATCGCTAGAAGCGTTATCCACTACTACTACTTCAAAGTTGTCGGGAAAATCCTGTACCAGCAAGCTGTCGATCGCCCCACCTAAATAGGCGGCGCGATTGTGGGTGCAAATAATCGCTGATATCTGAGGACGATCTGGCATAAATAACAGCTTGGGAAATACGGGGGTTCTCGATCGACTTACTCTGATATTGTCTCATCAATGCTATTATCGCTTAAAAAGCATTTGGTAGTTGGCCGTTTAAATCATCATGGGTAATTGCTAATTGGGAATTGGCAATTGGGAATTATGTTTAATCCTTTGTATGTGACCCCGCCCAAAGAAGGGAGACAAGCCCGCGACATTAGTCGCGAGCCGCCCAAAAATTTTAACCAAACTTCAATCTCCCAAAATCATTTGTTGTGGAGTAAATCTAAAATCTAAAATCTAAAATCTAAAATCGACTGACTAATGATTAACTCAGAACCCACCACATCGAGACAATTAATCTTAGTAACTGGGCCGGCCCGAAGCGGCAAAAGTGAATGGGCCGAAACTCTGGCGGCGGGTTCGGGAAAACAAGTAATCTATGTGGCTACCGGTCAGGTTGATGAAGCCGATTTGGAGTGGGTTCGCCGCCTCGAACAGCACCGAAATCGCCGTCCAGTTGATTGGGCAACTCTAGAAGTGCCGATCGAATTATCGGCCGTTGTGCGGGCAAGCAAGCCCTCAGATTGCTTGTTGATTGATTCCCTGGGAACTTGGACGGCAAATCTTTTGGAACAAGAAGCTGCTGTTTGGGCGACTACGCAGCAAGATTTGCTAGCTAGTTTGAAGTCGGCGGCGGCTGATGTAATTTTGGTAGGGGAAGAAACCGGATGGGGCGTTGTGCCTGCTTATCCGGCGGGGCGGCTGTTTCGCGATCGCCTCGGCACTCTGGTACGCCACATCGGGGCGATCGCCGATACTGTTTACCTCGCCACCGGAGGTTACGCCTTGGATCTAAGGGCTCTGGGTACACCGCTGCCGCCGGTCGCGAAAAATTAACAGCCGGAGTCGCGATCGACAAGAGAGAAAACATCTCGGTTTCCCGAACGACAATTTTAACTGAAAATCAGGTATAGTTTTAATTAAGATTGAAAACTAAAAACTCACATAAATTAGTCAAAAAACCTACTCCATAGGGGGAACAGCCCAACAATTTGACATGAGGAATAGCAATATTTTGAAATTATGTAATACCAATTTTTTATGATGTTGCATAGAATCCGATCCCCCCTAGCCCCCCTTAATAAGGGGAGTAGGGGGTGGGACAAGATTCTTCTCAAAGTCAACCCTTACTCCCCAACAATCAGGGGGATTTAGGGGGATCGAGATATGTGCAACTTCCCATTAAATTGGTATAAAAGATAAAATGTCTCTTAAGAAAGAGTGGTAATTTCCAATTAAAAGTCTAAAATAATCAATTAGTTGAAGGGTTGACTAAAAGTTATGGCATCAGATAGTGAAGTAAGAAAATATATTGCTTACTGGTTTCAGTTAGGCAAAAAAGTATTAATTCGCAACGGTTCCGAAGCGCTGCAGCCCAAATTGGTAAATGGGGGCGATCGCTACAGCCAGGAATTTGAAGACTGCTGGCAAAAAATCATCTCCCGCGACAGCGGAGACTGTTACCTCGAAGGCACAAACGAAACAATTGCCCAACTGCTGACGCCAGCTTGGGAAATCAGTCCCTGCGCGCGCTGCGCTATGCCCGTAGTGTTCAAACAAACCGGAATGCCCCCGGAGTTCTGTCCCTGTAACGACTTACCGAACTGGCCCGATACCGAAATGCCCCAACCTCGATCGCCAGTCAGCAGCCAATCGCAACTATCAGGCATTCGCGATCGACTCAAAAGATCCAGCAGCGGCGAGTAAGTATATAAGAAGGAATAAGGGTCTTCTTCCTTAAATTGTTACAATATATTTACAATGCTTCACACTAGGTCTGATTTATGAATGTCAAGACAGTATCGCCAGCCTCCCCGCAAACTTATGTAAATTCAGGGACTCAGGCTGTACTCGGCAATCTCCAAGATGCAAATACAATTCCCCTGCAAGCAGTACCAGTATCACTAGAGACGGAGGTCGCCACTCCCGAACCGCTCAAATCAGCCAGAGACATAGCTTTCGAGTTAGCCGGAGATGCTGTTCGGTACGATCCAGTGGCGATCGCAGCCCTGTACCGAAATCGACCCCTACAAGTCTGGGGAAGGCTGTCGAGCGTTGTTTGGACATTTTTTAGCTTTGCCTTCAGTTTGTGGTTCGACGGCAAAACAGGTCGCACCCTCAAGAACGAAAAGCGCCGCGCCGTCCGACTGCGGGAAATTCTCGGCCAACTCGGCCCAGCTTTCATCAAAATCGGACAAGCACTTTCAACACGCCCCGACTTAGTACCGCCAGTATATTTAGAAGAACTAACAACGCTGCAAGACCAATTGCCAGCATTTCCCAACGAAGTAGCATATCAATTCATCCAAGAAGAATTGGGAGCCCACCCCAAAGACATCTACGCAGAAATCAGCCCAGATCCGATCGCAGCAGCATCTCTCGGACAAGTCTACAAAGGCAAACTCAAAACCGGAGAAACAGTCGCAATCAAAGTGCAGCGACCGGGTTTAGCCGAGAACATCGGCTTAGATATCTACATCCTGCGGCGTCTTGCAGTTTGGGCACAAAATAACTTCAAAATAATTCGCAGTGACCTCGCCAGCATTATGGACGAGTTGGGCGAGCGCATTTACGAAGAAATGGACTACACCCACGAAGGTCAAAATGCCGAACGGTTTGCCCAACTCTACGGCCACATCAAAGACATTTACGTTCCCAGCATCTACTGGGAATATACCCGCCGCCGCGTCTTAACAATGGAGTGGATCACCGGCATCAAACTTACGAATTTAGAAGCCGTTAAAGCTCAAGGAATCGACGCTCCTTACTTAATTGAAGTGGGGGTGCAATGCTCTCTCAGACAACTTCTAGAACACGGTTTCTTTCACGCCGACCCGCATCCCGGCAATCTTTTGGCAACTCTTGACGGTCAGTTGGCTTATCTCGATTTCGGGATGATGAGCGAAGTAAAACCTTATCAGCGGTACGGCTTGTTGGAAGCTGTGGTGCATTTGGTGAACCGCGACTTTGAAGGTTTAGCAAAAGATTATGTCAAGTTGGAGTTTTTAACACCAGATACGGATTTAACGCCAATTATTCCAGCTTTGGCGGGGGTATTTAACAATGCTTTGGGTGCTAGCGTTGCCGAGCTCAATTTCAAAAGCATTACTGACGAGCTTTCGGCGGTGATGTATGAATATCCTTTCCGGGTTCCAGCTTACTATGCTTTGATTATTCGATCGCTCGTTACGTTAGAAGGGATTGCCATCAACGTTGACCCGGAATTCAAAGTGCTGAGCAAAGCCTATCCTTACGTAGCCAAACGGCTGTTGAGCGACCCCGCACCGGAATTGAGAGCATCCCTGCAAGATTTGCTGTTCAAACAAGGCGAATTCCGCTGGAACCGCTTAGAAAACTTGCTCAACAATGCCCGCGAGAGTGAGGATTACGATGTCAGCAAAATCTTGAACCAAGCATTAGAGTATTTATTTTCCGAAAGAGGAGATTTCATTCGCGATCGTATTGTCCTGGAATTAGTCAAAAGTCTCGACACACTTTCCACCAACGCCTTTGCTAACGCCAAAGCAGTCGTGGGCGAATGGTTTGGAGTCAAGGCCAATCAACCGGTGGTTTCAC
Organism: Microcoleus sp. T3_D1; assembly: GCF_036700405.1. Lineage (NCBI taxonomy): Bacteria > Bacillati > Cyanobacteriota > Cyanophyceae > Oscillatoriales > Microcoleaceae > Microcoleus > Microcoleus sp. T3_D1. The sequence continues at coordinate 19,790 of NZ_JAUBOV010000083.1, read as the reverse complement.
AAAAAGAAAAAAACAATCTAGAACACATCAAACGGATTTGGGATATTTTGCAATCAACTCCCGGTTTTGACGGGACGAAAGTATTGCAGCTTCTTCCGCAGTTGTTGGTGAAACCAGAAGTGCAGAATATGGGGCAGAAAGTAGTCGGCGGTTTAGCTCAAAGAGCAGTTGCTAGGGTGATTCGCGAGTTTTTGCTTTCGCAGGAACCGGATGCGATTCCCGTGAATGGAAGCTATCCTAAAACTTCGCCTCAGTTGTCTTTACCTGCGGCGAAGTAGTTGGATTGGGAGTTTTTTTGACCGCAGATAGAGGCAGATAAACACAGATGAACGCAGATGGAATTCCGTCTGCGTTCTTTTAATTAAGCTAATGCTGTAGCGGCTGGTAAAGGTTCAATTTCTTCGGGCTTGGCGTGACGGCGGGGGTCATCAAAACCCCAAGCAAATAGCCAATTGGGGTCAGCATTACCGCACCCGATCGAATATATTTGGCTGTGTTTGAAATGCTTGAAAAACTCCTGACACTTTTCATCGGTCATTAGCGATTCTTCTAGCGGCCAATCGTGAATTAGGGCGTATAAATCAAATTCGTTTCGCTCTGGATTCCATTGATATCGCAATTCAGGAGTGTAACCAAGTTCTAGCAGTTTTGTCAATGCTTCATCAGGGTTTTTATAGTTGTCTAAGTGAACGCGGTTCAGGGAAACAACTACTTGTACGTGGTGGTACTTTGCGGGTGTTAATCGATATTCGGTCATCGGTTTTTCCTTTTTTTCTCGTCACAGGTGTAGTAGGTTCTTCCGGTTGCATCGGGGTGTCTTGTTGCTTCGCGGTTTTGCTGTTCGCATCGCTTAGCAGCTTCTGCGTCACTCCGAGCATAAAAAGGTCTGTCCGGGTATTCAGCGAGTTCGGCTTCCAAGTCTTCCCAAGATTTTTCTGGGTTGTCTGCGTCTCTCAACATTTGTCCCTCGCTTAATGTCTCGTCAGTCTTGAACGTTTTGCCCCGCTTGAGTTTTAGGCTCTGGCGGGGTTTCTGCTGTCTCTAGCCATTGCTTCATCAGTAAACCGATGACTTCGCTCATTGGCTTTTCTTGAGCTGTGCAAGCTAGTTTGAATCGTAGCTTTAGCCTTTTATCTACGTAAACGCTTAGTTCAGCCATTTCAGGTGGAATTTTTTTAGCCATGTCTCTCATACGCGCATACCTGTATTCTCGCATCTGGCGAGGGGGCGGTTTACTGCGTGGTGACATGACTACGTATTGCGCGGTTGCGCGATACGTAGTCATACCTGCATAGCCAAAAAACGGCAACCCCACCGCATTAAGAAATGTTGTTGCCGGAAACGCCGAACCAGGTATCGCTACCCGATTCTTCCAGCAAGATGTCGCTGCCTGCTTCGTCGTAATCCTGTTCACAAAAGTGGAGACAGCTAGCTCATAAAATCTTTATGTTGACTAAAACTTCAAAAATAGATAAAATTTCTACAGTAGATCTTTTTACTTGCTGCGTAAGCCTTATAGCTCTTTCAGATGCAGAATCAGAGTCGCTTCCTTCGATCGAAACGGCTACGCGCTGCCCTCTGGTATGCCGCCAACGGCAAGTGCCAGCATTGCAGATGTGATTTGCCTTCAGACTGGCACGCAGATCACATTGAGCGATGGGCAGAAACTCAGAGAACCAATGTCCACGAAATGCAGGCATTATGCCCCAAATGTCATCATCAAAAAACTGCTGAGGAGAACAGAAACATGACAGATTCACTGCAATTAGAGCTAGATTTTTTTTCTTCACAAGCTCCTAAAGAACCTCATAATTTAAGAAAGCATCAAGCTGAATTTTATCAAATCTGTAAACGCATAAAGGCGGGAGAACAAATTAAAAAAATTCTTATGCTGGTTACGCCGGGAGGCGGTAAGAGTCTTATCCCAGTAATTGCTGCAGCAAATTTAATTCCAAATCGTAATTCTAGCAACAGCTTTCATGGAACTATAGCTGATGCAATTTGTTGGGTGGTTCCCCGACTAAATCTCCAAAATCAAGCAGAAGAACAATTTGAAGATTGGCAGTTCAGAAGTCTGCTAGGGCATCAGCATAGAATTATGGCAAATAATAATGAGCCTAATCCATGCAAGGGAATGTCTGGCTATGTGGCCACATACCAGGCTATTTTAGAAGGTCGCGATCTTCATGCTCAAGAAATTCGACGCAAGCGCTATATTCTAGTGCTAGATGAGTTTCATCATGTTAAGCAAGATGGAGCATGGCATAGAGCGTTACAGCCATTAGTGGATGATGCTGTATTAGTCATCTTAGTAACGGGAACTGGCGATCGAGGAGATGCGCAACCAATTGCTTTTATGCCTTATCAAGCAACTACTAGCGGTATTACTCCCGATTTATCAAGTAGTAAAGATACCGTAGTTATTGAATACACGCGAGGACAAGCACTCAAAGAGGGTGCGATCGTTCCTCTCCATTTTGAATGGGGTGATGGGGAGGCTAAATGGATAGACCAACAAGGGCAAGAATGTTCAGTCGAAAGCTTAGCAGAGGCTGGAGACTATAGCAGCTTAGCACTTCGCACAGCGCTTAGTACCGGATACGCCGAGCAGTTACTCACAAAGTGTGTTGATAATTGGAAGTCACATAAAAAAAATAACCACCGATCTAAGCTATTGGTACTCGCGCCCTCAATACCAATAGCTAATCAATATTTGGAGTGGCTGCAAAAGTTAGGAATCAAAGCCTTAAAAGCCACAAGTGATGAATCAAAAGAAGCGCAGGTAGCAATTAAAAGATTTAAGAAACACTACAATTACGGCGATGCAAAAGCAGTTGATGCTCTAGTGACAGTGGCAATGGCCTATGAAGGACTGGATGTTCGGGCAATTACCCATGTTGCCTGTTTAACTAATATCAGAAGTAAGCCTTGGCTTGAACAATCATGGGCAAGGGCTGCCAGAGTCGATCGAGAAGCTGGAGATTTGAAAAAAACAGGGCTGATTTATCTTCCAGATGACCAGCTAGCTGCTAAATGCGTACAAGCTATCATAGCGGAACAAGAGCCAATTATTAGGGAAAGAGAATTAAACAGGCGTGACAATGACAATGGTGGAAATGGGGATAACGATGCTAAAAGCAAAGAGCCGCGATATAATAGTAGTATCGCATTAAGTTCCAACTTAACACGATCGAGAGCATCTGATTTAAGTAGCGGGGAAATAGTAGATTATGCTGAGACTGCTCAAATCCAATCAGCAATGCAAAAGGTTGGATTGGGTGGAATTAGTACCGTGCAAATGAAACGATTTCTCGATGCTTATCAGGAGCCGGAAGCCAAAGATAGTCATGATTCTTTAATTGGGATCAAAGAATCTTTGACTCCCAGTGAAGAACGGGACATTATACGAGAAAAGATTGAAAAATATGTCCGTTACTATGCAGCAAGGAATGGCATAGAATCCAAAACCATTAATGGGGAAATTGTCAAAGAATTTGGCAAGTCACGCACAGCAATGGCACTTGAAGAATTGAGGCGGGTGTGGGCATGGCTACAAAGCAAATATCCAATGAACGATTGAAAGCTCACATAGAAACTCTGGGCAATGCAGGCGAACTGAATGCACCTCCTGGATCGCGCCCTTGGGCGATCGCTGTAAGGCTGGAACTGCAATCAGCCTTACATGATGCTGCATTCAATGCTCAACAATTGAAAGCATGGCGCGATTTGATGAAGCAATTCTCTGGCTATCATCAGCTTGTTGACGAGCGTGGAAAGCCATTCAAGACTTATGAGGAACTCTGCAAGGCTAAACCACCTTTTGGTTTGGGTTACGAGCCGTCAGATATTGACAAAATCATTCAGGAACTAGCATCACCTAATGCAAAGACCTTTGAGCCTGAAGAAGATCAATTTCAAGAGCAGGGAAGTTCGTCAAAATATTTGGAAAAATTTTCTAAGCTGCTTCAAGCTTGTCCAGACCAGCAGCCTATAAATGCAGTTAAGATTAAACGAGTATTGCGGACTTGTTTAAGTAACGCACACATTTGGAGGAAAGGTTGGCTAGAATTGGGATGGATTGAACCATTATCCGGTAATAAACGTGGTGATTACCACATCACCGATTTGGGGCGGAAACTGGTGAAAGATTGGTCAGAAAAAGTTCCATCTAGTAGCCTAAATACCCCTTCATATGTAAAGATTCCTCGCCATAATCCCAAGAGAGCTGGAGAGGTGCTAATTAAAAATTTGGACTCTGAGCAACTCAGAGAACTTTATAGTTTAATCGGAGAATCGCTTGCGCTTGAAAACAATCCATAATAAAAACCCTGTTTTTTCAACAGCACTTATGCAATGGGCATCAGGACAATCAACTTGTAGGGTGCTCTACTACTTTCACGATCAACGGAATATTGAGGGGTTGGGATAGTAGAGTACCTTACTAATTGTGACACTTGCATAATTCCTGATTTTTTGACCGCAGATATTAGCAGATAAACACAGATGAACGCAGATGAAATTTCGTCTGCGTTCTTTTAATTAAGCTTGAATCCTTTAGCTGCTAATTGCTGGCGGAGACTTTGAATTATTACGCGGTCGAGAGTATTTTCACCACTATTTGTACTAGATTTGCGCTGTTGTTCAATATATGCTGCACGCTTTTGAGATAAGTCGCGGATCGTCTTTTTAATCGCTTCTCTTTCGGTTTTCTTTCCAGCTACATATGCTCTTTTTTCTGTTAGCGTCATCCCTCGCATGATTTCTGGTAAATTATCATCTGATATTGCCTCTAGTTTAACTGTTCCGTTTTCGAGAGCATCCAGCAAGTCCCAAGAAGCATTATCATAGTATTCAGAAGCTTTGGACGCACTACGCAAAACTGTATTGCTGCCAGCATTACTATCTTCAACTGCTTGACGTTGTTGTCCTATTCTTCCTTCTCTACCGTAGGGAATGTAGGTTTGATTGAGTTTAGTATTCCAAGTAGAAATTTCGTCGTCGTAAGGAGACTTAATTACCACAATTTGTTGGTTTTGATTAATGTTGAAGCTACTACCTTTTGCTAAATCTGCTCCTGATGCCCAAAGTCTTCGCTCCTGACTTTCGGCTGAACCACAGTAGATTGTATTAACGAGGGTATCTCCTTTGACAGCAAGATTGACCGATTGATTCCAAACTATTGGGCCTTGATCGAATGGTTCATTACCCGCAATAAAAATCACGCGAAAATCTTCCTGATTTTTACTCCAGTTTAATTCTTGCATTGCCGAACGAATTACCCAGCCAGCATATTCTTGACCGCCGTTGGTTTTGATACTAAATAGCTTTTCGGAAACTAAATCTAATTCAGGAGTAAATCCAGTTAATAATCTCACAAAACCTTCCGAAGAAGGTAAAGTGTCATTACCATAATGGTAGAGGGCAACCTCTAACTCTGGCACTTGGCCGTCTTTGGTTACTTTAGTTAAAAAATTAACAATTTGCCAAAGTTGAGTACGAGTCTGGTCAATCAATCCATCCATGCTATTACTAGAATCTAAAAGGATGGCTATCTGAATTTTTGCTTTGGCGAAAGCTGCTGTGGGAGAACATAAGATACTTAGGGTTAAAGCTGTAGTGAATAAAATTCGAGTTAGTTTCTGCATGAAATTTTCTGATTTGTTAATAGTCAGGACTGACGCACTCAATGGCTGTGTGGCAAGGGTTTGAGCTTCTTCGCAACCAAGAGCGAATGACAGCATTACGTTTTCCTAATTATAGTCATTTCCAAATATATTGAAGGACTGATGTCAAGTAATTTCTAACAAAAATTTACATTTGTGATTGATATCGCACTTAATCGCGATCGCAAATGTATTTACAATCGGTCGGGGAACTTTATAGTCTAATCGGAGAATCGCTTGCCGTTGAAAATAACCCATAACAAAAACCCGGTTTATTCAAGCAACCGGGTTTTTATGTATTATTGGATAGATTTCCAATTATCTACGATTACATCGAGCTAAGAATGCCACTTAAATCACTACTTGTTAGTGGTTTACTGGGACTTGCAGCCGGAGTAATTAAGAGGCTGTCATCCTTAGCAGAAGGATTAGCAGTAGGAGCGATCGCACTACCAACACTCGCCGCTTGCAAAGGAATAATTGGCTGAGTTTGAGCGTTGGTTAGAGATGTTAACAAGCTGTTAGAGTCGTAGATGAGAATGTCATCATCGATGCCACTAAAGCTATTCAGGGTTGGAATTTCACCGCCATTTAGCAAGATGTCATCGGTGGTAGATGTGGCAGCAGTTGGTGTTGAAATAGCTGGATTAGTAGCTGTTGTCACCAGTGGCTGGCTGGCACTTTCTAGAGTAGTAGTCGTGCTATTTGACTGGCTAATTGATTCAGTAATCGTGCTGTTTGACTGACTAATTGATGTAGTAGTCGTGCTGTTTGGCTGACTAATTAATGCGGTAGTCGTGCTGGACAAGCTAGTATCAGAACTGCTATCGATCGCACTTAGAACATCGTTACTATCAACAGGTTCGCCGGTTAAAAGATCGATATCCGAGGGAGTATTGAAAACTCCAGGTAGCGGGGTTCCGGGGCTCAAGGGTACAAAGCGAGAACGGTCGATCGCACTAAATTGAGTATCTTTCACCCAAGCTAAGTGTTCGCCGGTGCCTGCGACGCTAATCAAAGCATCGTTAGTATAATTTTCGCCGCCTTGAACGATTTGCAATTGGTCAAAAGTGAGGTCTTGTGTTAGTCCGAAGTAATCGCGATCGCCCTGGAAGTAGAAAATGTTATCAAGTCCCGAACTTGGTGATAGCACAAATATTTCGGAACTACTGCCTCCAATCAGCGAATCTTGGCCGTTCCCGCCCTTGAGTACGTTGTTACCTTCGCCACCGTAAACGCTGTCATCGCCATCGTTACCGTTAAGGCTGTCGTTGCCGCTGCCACCATTTAAGAAGTCGTTGCCATTACCGCCATCGAGGGTGTCATTGCTGCTGCCACCGTCGAGACTGTCATCCCCTTCGTTGCCCAAAAGGTTGTCGCTGCCGGCTTCCCCGGTTAGCAAGTCGTTGCCGCAACCGCCGTCGAGAGAGTCCTTACCGGCACCTCCCAGCATCGTGTCGTCGTCGCATTCGCCGAACAGCAAGTCGTCGCCGTTACCTCCTCCCATCAAGTCGTTGCCGCTGCCGCCAGCCAGGGTGTCGTCGCCGGAATCGCCGGTGAGGATGTCGTCGCCGGAGTCGCCTACAACCAAGTCGTTACTGGCGCCGCCGTCCATTAGGTCAGTTTCGTCGCCGCCGTAGAGGGTGTCTTCCCCAACTTCGCCCAACATCGTGTCTTGCCCCTGACTGCCAAACATCAAGTCGTTGCCGCTACCTCCGAACAGTTTGTCGTCGTCGATACTGCCGTCAATTTTGTCGTTGCCGGCACCTCCTAATAATTGGTCGTTGCCGGTACCGCCGAACAGTTCGTCGTTGCCTGCGCCGCCGTCGATGGTGTCGTAGCCGGAACCGCCGTCGATTTTGTCTTCGCCTGCTTCTCCAAAAATCAGGTCGTCGTCTTCGTCGCCCCAAATGTTGTCGTTGCCGGCGTTGGCGTTGATGAAGTCGTTGCCGGCTTGAGCCCAAATGTTGTCGTTGCCGTCGTTGCCGAGAATCGAGTCTGCGCCGGAACCACCGTCGATGTTATCCTCTCCGGTTTGTCCGAGGAGGGTGTCGGCTGCATCTCCGCCGTAGATTTGGTCGCTGCCGCGGCCGCCATCAATGAAATCTTGGTCTTCTCGGCCGTAGAGTTCGTCCTCGCCGTCGTTGCCCCACAGGGTGTCATTTCCGGTTCCGCTATCGAGGAAGTCGTTGTCGTCGTTGCCTTCGAGGCTGTCGTTGCCGGATTGACCTAAAATTCGATCGCGCCCTTCTCCCCCTGCTAAAGTATCGTTGTTCGCCCCGCCGTCGATGTAGTCGTCGCCGCTGTTGCCGTCGGCGAAGTCATTGCCGTCATTGCCGAAAATTCGATCGACTCCTTCGCCTCCAGTTAAGCTATCATCGTCTCCGCCACCTTCTAAGTAGTCGTCGCCAATGTTACCGGAGAGGGTATCTTTGCCGATTTGACCGAAAAGTCGATCGGCCCCTTCGCCACCATCAAGGCTGTCATTGCCCGATTCACCCCGCAGAATGTCGTCTCCGGTTTGTCCTAACAGCGTATCCTCGTTATCGCCACCCCACAGTTGGTCGTTATCGGCATTGCCTTCTAAGAAGTCATTGCCTTGGCGGCCGTATAATTTGTCACGGCCGTCATTGCCGGAGAGAGTGTCGTTTTCGGTGCCGCCATCTACGAAATCCTCGCCTGTTCCGCCAGCTAAGGTATCATCGCCACCTTCCCCGTAGAGGCTGTCATTATTTTCGCCGCCGTCGAGTTGGTCGTTGCCGAAACCGCCGAACAGGGTATCGCTGCCGGATTCTCCCAGCAAGTTGTCGCTGTCATCGCCTCCCCACAGAGTGTCGCTATCGTCGCCACCGAACAGGGTGTCGAGGCCGGATTGACCGAAAATTCGATCGCGCCCTTGATTACCCTGAAGCAAATCATTGCCGGAACCGCCGTCAACAATGTCATCGCCACTGTTGCCGATAACCGTATCATCACCGACTTGTCCGAACAAACTGTCGTTATTATCACCACCGTCGAGGATGTCGTTACCGTCACCGCCTTCGAGGGTGTCATTTTCAGTACCGCCATTGAGAGTATCGTTGCCGAGTTCCCCAAAAAGTCGGTCTTTTCCTGAGTTGCCTTCCAGGATGTCATCGCCACCGAAGCCGTACAGAGTGTCGCTGTCAGCTTGACCGAGAAGGGTATCGTTACCGTCGCCTGCTAAGAGTGAGTCGTCGCCGAAACCGCCTTCTAATAAATCGTTGCCAGCTTCGCCGAACAGGGTGTCTTTGCCGTCGCCACCGTAAAGGGAATCGTTGCCTTCTGCTGCATCAAGGATGTCATTGCCAGATTCCCCAAACAATTTGTCATCGCCGGCTTTGGCTGATAAAGTGTCATCGCCTTGACCTCCCCACAGATAGTCATTGCCACTTCCGGCATCTAAAATGTCTTTCCCGTTTTCGCCGTAGAGGGAATCGTTGCCTTCGCCAGCATTGAGGATGTCATCGCCGTTTTCGCCGTAGAGGTAGTCATCGCCAGCTTGGGCTAATAACGTGTCATCGTCTTGACCACCCCAGAGATAGTCGTTGCCGATTCCGGCATCGAGAATGTCTTTGCCGTCTCCACCGTAGAGGGAATCCTTACCTTCGCCAGCATCGAGGATGTCATCGCCAGTTTCCCCAAACAAGTAGTCATCGCCAGCTTGGGCTGATAAAGTATCGTCGTCTTGACCACCCCAGAGATAGTCGTTGCCAATTCCAGCATCGAGAATGTCTTTGCCGTCGCCGCCGTAGAGGGAATCGTTGCCTTCGGCGGCATCGAGGATGTCATCGCCGTTTTCCCCAAACAGGTAGTCATCGCCAGCTTGGGCTGATAAAGTGTCATCGTCTTGACCACCCCAAAGTTGGTCGTTGCCGATTCCAGCATCGAGAATGTCTTTGCCGTCGCCGCCGTAGAGGTTGTCGTTGCCTTCTGCTGCATCGAGGGTGTCGTCGCCCGCTTCGCCGTAGAGGTAGTCGTCGCCTTCTTTGCCGAGGAGGATGTCGGCATCGCCGCCCCCGTAAAGTTGGTCGTTGCCGAGGCCGGCATTTAGGGTGTCTTTGCCGGTACCGCCGTAGAGATAGTCGTTGCCTGTTCCGGCGTCTAGGGTGTCGTCGCCTGCATCGCCTGCGAGAGTGTCGTTGCCGGCTTCGCCGATGAGGGTGTCTTGGTCGTCGCCGCCGGAGAGTTCGTCGTCGCCGGTGCCACCGTAGATTAGGTCGGTGTCTCCTTCTCCGTAGAGTTTGTCGTTTTCGCCTTCGCCGTAGATGGTGTCTTTGTCTTCGCCGCCGTACACAAAGTCGTCGCCAGCGCCACCGTAGAGTAAGTCTTTGCCTGTTTCGCCGAAAATGGTGTCGTTGCCGTAGCCAGCGTCTCCTGCAACGGTGTCGTCATCGCTACCGGCGTAGATTAAGTCGTCGGCATCACCGCCTCGGATGTAGTCTTGACCGACTTCACCGTATAGGGTGTCTCGGTCTTGATTTCCGTAGATGCTGTCGCCGCCTTCGCCTCCGTAGATTAGGTCGTTGCCGAATTCGCCGTAGAGTTGGTCGTGGCCACCGAGTCCGTAAATGCGATCGTTCCCAGCATCGCCAGTGATAACGTTAACGGTATCGTCGCCGGTAATATTATCGTCATGCCGAGAACCGGCGACGTTTTCAATGTCGGCAATTTTGTCTTGATTTCCCCAACCGTCGGTAGCATCGCCTGTTTGTAAATTCACAGTAACGCCGTTGGGGTCGCGGCGGTAGCTGAGAATGTCGATTCCTTCTCCGCCGTAAAATGAGTCATTGCCGGCATTGCCAATTAATAAATCGTTGCCTTCTAATGCCCAAATTCGGTTATCTTTTTCGTTGCCAATTAGGATGTCTTCAAAGCGAGTACCGATGATGTCTTCTAAGTTTCTCAAAGCATCGGTAGTGCCAAAACCGTCTTTACCCGTACCAGCCGCAATTTCAAAATCCCGTTCGAGTTCGGTGTAGTATTCGCTGGGATTAACTGCGGTGACGAATTCTTTGAAACGTTGGTTGGTGTTGTTGTCGTAGTCGCTATTTTCGTCAATATTAACGATAACGCCACTGGGAGAATTGATGTAATTAACGAGATCGACTCCTTCTCCGCCGTCAATTAAATCATCGCCGATTTCTCCGATTAACGAGTCATTGCCAGTACCGCCAAATAATTCGTCGTTGCCAGCGTTGCCGTTGAGAGTGTCATCGCCTGCTTGGCCTAGAAGTACGTCGTCATCGAAGCCGCCAAATAGGGTATCTTTGCCGTCACCACCATCGATGTAGTCTTGGCCTTGACTGCCGAAAAGATTGTCTTCGCCAGCTTGTCCGTAAATATCATCGTCGTCGGCCCCGCCATCAATGATGTCTTGGCCGTCGCCACCTTCTAGCCAGTCATTATTTTCGTTGCCTTGGATGACATCGTTGCCGGCTTGTCCGTAAATGATGTCATCACCGGTATTGCCCAGAAGCGAGTCTTGGCCGCTGCCACCATCGATGAAATCGTCGTCGGCGTTGCCTTCTACGGTGTCGCTGCCGTCTTGTCCGTAGAGGATGTCGTTGCCTTCGTTGCCTTGGATGAAGTCGCGGCCGCTGCCACCTTCGGCGTAGTCTTCGCCGGTGTTGCCTTGGATGATGTCGTTGCCAGTTTGGCCGTAGAGTTTGTCATCGCCGCTGCCTCCAATGAGGATATCGTTGTCGCTACCACCGTCGAGGATGTCGTCGCCATCTTCACCAAAAAGTTGGTCGTTGCCAGCTTCGCCGTAGAGTAAGTCGGCATTTAATCCACCATAAAGTTGGTCTTGGTCTTCGCCACCATATAAAGTGTCGTTTCCGGCTTCTCCTTTTAGCAAATCATCGCCTTGTTCGCCTCGCAAGTCGTCATTTCCACTACCGCCATTCAGGGTATCTTTGCCAGTTCCGCCGTAAAGAGAATCGTTGTTTTCTTCTCCTTTTAAATCATCGTCTCCTTCTTCGCCGTAGAGTTTGTCTTCACCTTGGCCGCCGTACAAAGAATCATTTTCGGTGCCACCGTAGAGGGTGTCATTACCATTTTCTCCTCGGAGTTCATCAGAACCTTGTTCGCCGCGAAGTTCGTCTTCACCATCGCCACCGTAGAGGAAGTCGTTATCTTGACCGCCGTAGAGAGAGTCGTTGCCGTTTTCTCCTCTTAAATCGTCGCTTCCTTCATCACCTCGAAGGTCATCATTGTCATCGCCGCCGTAAGCTGTGTCATTATCACTGCCACCGTAGAATGTATCGTCTCCTTTTTGTCCCCAAAAAAGGTCGTTTCCGCCTTGGCCGTAGAAGATATCGCTGTAGTCACCGCCAGTCATTTCATCAGCAAAATCTGAGCCACTGATGATTTCGATATTTCCAAGAGTGTCTACTGTTTTTTCGCCTTTTACAACAAAGCCATCTTCAACTTTGTAAACATCAAATTTGTCATCAACTTTATCAGTCCAAACTTTAATTCCAATTGGGCTGCCGGAGTAACTAGCAATATCACTTCCTGTTCCTGTTCCCCCGTCTAAAAAGTCGAAGCCAGAACCACCTGTTAAGGTGTCGCTGCCATTTTCACCTTGTAGAACATCGTTGCGTTCTCCTCCTTGAATGTCGCCATTTCCTTTAATCCAGTCATCATTTTCTGTGCCTGGGCGCATTAATGTGTCTTTACTAGGAAAATAGTACCCTTTGGGATGCAAGTCGTAGAAGAACTCTTTGAGACTGTCTTTAAGATCATCCCGTTGTACATAATTGTTGAAATCATGTTGACCTATGTTCCCTTGAACAATCCCTTGCAACATCTGAAATATATTTGAAACTTTCGTCAACAAATCGTCTGAATTAAATTGCAGCTTGGCTACAGGATCTAACGGATTGAAAAGATTCTTGCCGTAAATATCAACTACTTGTTTTGCTTGAAAGTAACTTGTTGGAGAGCCAAATGCTAAAGTTCTAACGCGAGATGGATCAATCTGAGAGCCGATCTCAATTAAACCATCTTCCAGAAAAAAGTTGCCTTGAGAGTAACCTATCAAAATCAAAGAGTTATTAGAATTTGGCAGATTCAGCCAATCACTAGCTTTTGTTGTCCATTCACCATTTAAAGCTTGACTTTTATCTGGGTCTTTATACCAGTATTGAGCTAATGACTCTTTAAAATCATCAGGCAAAGTCCCAATTACACCATCATAAACAGCATCCCAAGGTGTCGGAATAAAATTTGTAAGAAACAAAGCTGCTTGACTTAAAAACTCACCGCTACTTAAGGCATGAACAGGATCTTCAAAAAACAGTTTTATCAAATCCAAACTATCTGAAAAAGTACCTAAATTTCCTTCAGGCTCTCCAGTAATAATACTTTGAAATAAGTCTCCAAAAACATCGTCTATCATGTTCTTTAACTTTTGACTTGATATATTTTGGGAAAACTGAAACATTGAAGTAATTGAAATCTGCCCTGCTATCTGATCGAGAAATACTGATGTAGCTGCTTCAAAAAGTCCTTTGGCAAGCTGTATGACAACCGTTTCAACCAGGTTGCCAGTATAATCAGACTTATTGTAATAAGGGGTGTACAAAAGTGAACCTTTGTACCCTCCTGTAATAATTTCATTGCCTTTTAAATTGAAAAGCTCGTCAAGATGATCTTTTTGAATGTCAAACTCTGTTGACGGTGTGAACATTCCATTGATATAAACAACTTGACTATTTCCACCTTCTTTAACCAGTTGGTCGTAAACTTTATCGAACTCAAAGTTAAAATTAGTAGCCATGATTTTTGTCCTCGCGTGGTAGATACAATGTGTTCTAAAAATTGACAAAGCGACTCTATCGACAAGCCCGATCGCACTTCTGCACTTCTGCACTTTCGTACTCTCTAGCTGTCGTATATCCGTCATTTACCCAAACTGAAGTCTCGCGAAGTGCGATCGCACTTCAACTCAGTTGTCGCAATTACTGACTCAAATCAACTCAATAAATGCAACCGTGGAAATAGACTAAACCAACATTGGAAGAACCCCTTTCCCATATCCCTTGGGAATTTGGTTCGGATTGCGATCGGGAAGTTACGGGCGATCGCACTTTTGAATAACTCTCAACAAGTGCGATGAACTTCGTAATTTCCCTTCTGTTTATTTATCAGGGTGAGCTCAGTGGTTTTATGCAAAACTCTACGATTTTTTTTGTAAAGTTTTGCAAACACTGGTGAAAGTACGGAACAACGGGTGTTTTCGGGATTTCAGGGCGATCGAATAACGCGCTTCCCCACATTCCGGCAGGGAATGAATTCCCCGCCTCATAGCACAAGTCCTCTCAAAGAGGACTGGTAAATTCTTCAGTCGTCTTCAGACGACTTTCGCTTTGAGGCAGGGGTTTCAACCCTTGCCGGAGTTCGGGATTGCGAGATAATCGGATTGCCCGATCGATCTGGTTGTTAACACCAAAGATCGATCGCCCCTCAAGCCTTTTTGTTCTTCCTATTTACTTATCGGGGTGATCTCGGTAGTTTTATGCAAAACTCTCAAGTTTTTTTGGTCGAGTTTGGCAAAGACTGCGTGGAAGTACGGAACAACGGTTGTTTTGGGGATTTAAGGGCGATCGGTGTTACGCACGGGTGGTCAGAAACCGGGTTTTTCGCAGAATACTTCGTTACCAACCTGCATAAATCGCAAAAACCCGGTTTATGCAGGTTTTGATGCGTCTTAACAAAAATTCATATCTAATTAAACGGCCCAATCCACCGCACAGCAAGACTTTCAACCATCCGCTCAAAAAAACTTTCAGAATTTCGCATAAATTCCCCCAACTTACCCTGATAAGTAAATGTAGGAAAAAAGTTGCGGCCGCACTTAACTATGACTGATAAATCCAACCCCTCCGAGGGAGAAGACCACTTATCCGACGAATCCGATGCTGTTGGGTGCTCAGTAAAATCGGAAAAGTTCGATCGAGATCCCGCACACCAGCCAATCGTCGAACTCGTCACCAAAGCTTGCCAGCAGCCCCCCGGCAGTATCAGGCGAAGTCGTTTCTTGCATCGACTGATTCTAGAGATTCTCAAATCGGGCAAACTCTGGAAAGAACACACACCTTACTACAAAGAGGCACTGAACAAGACATGGATCTATCTGTCTCGTAATTTATGTGAAGCTACCACAGCAAAACGACCTTACGATCCCGAAGAAAGCCTGATTACGACTTGGTTAAATCCCTATCTCCAAAAGCGGCTGTTAGATTATCGCCTAGCCCAACAAAAAGAACAGCAAAAACAAAAACCCCGTCTAATAGTGTCCTTAGAAGGAGAACAAGACGAAGAAAATGTCAATTCAATTGAAAAATTACCAGCAGAAGCGGATTCAAGTTTCTATGTTGAAGAAGTTATAGAATGGATAGAAACCGATCCAAATAACGAGTTGAAAAGCAGACACGTTAGAGGCAAACCGCAGATAAATTGTCAAGTGTTATTGCAGCGCCAATGTTTGTACGGTCAAAGTCTTCAAGAACTCGCAAAAGAGTTTGGTTGCGCCCATTCTACTTTATATCAATTGTTCAACAATGACTGCCGTTATCTGCTGCAAAAATTTTGCGAAGACCAAGGATATCAAACTTTAAATATACCAGGAGTGTACCAGAACAATGAACCATAACAACCTTTGGGAAATCGAATCTTTGCCGATGCCAATTACTCAGAAGGCACTGCAAGTTGCTCAGCATTTTGCCACCCAACAGCGCCACCCGCAAAGGCACGAGCAAGTTTATCTCAATACTTTGGCAGTGCTGGCAGTTCGCGATTATCTAAAAATCATCGATATTGAGACTGACTTGACTGAATGCGATAGCTGGAATCCCGTAATTCGCCTGTTTGCAGATGCGGGAGATTTGTATGTTAAAGGATTGGGAAAAATCGAATGCCGTCCAATTAAAAATCGACATCAAACTCAAGAAACTGGCAACCAGAATTCCTCTGCACATCCGCCTGAGATTTGCCCAGTGCCGGTGGAAGCAAGGGCAGAACGCATTGGCTATATTGCTGTAGAAATTGATGAGGAGGAAAAGGAAGCGAGATTGCTTGGTTTTTCTCCCAATGCGGATGCGGGGGAATTAGTATTGAGCGAATTGCATTCCCTGGATGATTTTTTAGGGCATCTAGAACATTTGTTGGAATCTCAAATTAACCTCAGTCAGTGGTTGATGAATGTATTTACGGCTGATTGGCTGCCTTTTGAAGCGGTATTTAACCAGCAGACACAAACTTCTC
Source organism: Microcoleus sp. T3_D1 (assembly GCF_036700405.1). Classification (NCBI taxonomy): domain Bacteria; kingdom Bacillati; phylum Cyanobacteriota; class Cyanophyceae; order Oscillatoriales; family Microcoleaceae; genus Microcoleus; species Microcoleus sp. T3_D1. The sequence continues at coordinate 3,837 of NZ_JAUBOV010000083.1, read as the reverse complement.
AGGTGGAGATTCAAAATCCGGTTGAATCTCAGTTAGGCAATTGGTGGCAAAATTTTGTAGACAGATGTTTGCAGCAATTGGATCGAGGTAAACAAAATTTAAAAAACTTGATTTCTCCTGACGAAACCCCCAGTTTTGCATTACGAGGAGGTGGAAATTCGAGAGAAGAATCTGCGTTACAGAGCAGTCAAAGTAGCATCAATAGGTTTCCCGAAGCCGATGTCACGCGGGCTAAGTTGATTGACTTGGGCATGCGGCTGGGAAGGACAACGGTGGCTTTGTTGGTGGCGATTGCTGAAGAGAGCGATCGCACTGTCAGAGTTCACGTTCAACTGCATCCGGCGATCGGAGAACGTTACCTGCCCCAGAATATTAAACTTTCCTTAATCTCCGACATCGGTAAAAATCTAACCGAGTCACAATCAAGGATTCAGGAGAGGTACATTTTGCTGAAGGATATTGAGGTAGATCGAGACGAGAGTTTTAGTATTCGAGTAGCTTTAGATGATTTCAGCGTCACAGAAAATTTTGTGGTATGATATCTCGATTAACTCTACTCGCGTCTAATTTATGAGCTTAAGATTTATCTTGGGTTTAGGGATTGGGGATTTACACAAGGGTTTTCCCGACATCACAGGGGAGTTTCAAGAAAACCAAACAACAGTTCATAAATTTAAAGGAAGTTTGCCACCAGCCCCGGAAGTTGATGCTCTGCAAAAAAGATGGCAACTTATTTGTCGTGCGGGAAAATCTAGCAACATCCTTTCTAGAATTAAAGTTAAGGCTACAGGGACAACCAATATTTGTGAAGATAATCCTCAATTGATCTATCAATATTTGAATGAATCTATGAGGCTGTGGCTGAGTAGTGAGGAATTTTATGCAGGAATTGAGGAAAATTTTAGAAATGTAGTTGATGCGTTTGGTGGCCGCTCTCAGTGCTTTGAAGTATTTCTCGAAATCAAAGATTCGGAAAATTGGCATCTGCCTTGGGATGCGTGGAAATTTCGCGAAGATTACAAAAACTGTGAAATAATTAAAAGTCCCTCCCAGTATAGAAAAGCTCTCAAAAAGGCAACTACAGGAGAAATGCCTCTGCCTTCGCGAGGTAGAATTTTATGTGTCTCCGGTAATAGTGACGGACTCGATCTGAAACAAGATGAGAAAAGTCTTCAAAGGTCTTTGGGCGATCGCTGCGAGTTACAATTTATTCAACAACCAACCCCTCAACAGTTGCGCGATCATCTTTCACAGGATGAAAAAAACTGGCAAATTTTGTATTACGGCGGACATAGCGATAGCAATTCTGTCAATGGATGGCTCCATATCAATCAAGCAAATTGCCATAATAATGTCACAATAGACTATTTAAAAGAGGGCTTAGAAAAATCAATTTTTCAAGGATTGGAGTTGCTAATTTTAAACTCATGTTCTAGCCTCCAATTGGCAGCAGATTTAGTAGCGGGAGGCTTGCCTTTACCGTCAATGATTGTGATGCGTGCGCCGATACCCGATAAAATTGCTCACGATTTTGTTAAGTCTTTATTCGGATATTTAAGCAAAGAATATCCTTTGTTTTTAGCAGTACGAAAAGCTAAGGATTATTTACAGAAGTGGGAATCTGAGTTTCCCGGTGCGAGTGCGATACCAGTGCTCTGTCAGCAGCCAACTTTTGAGGGGTTGACTTTACTGCAATTAAAGCACGCGCGGCGCAGCTATCCCGTAGGGAATCGCCTGCTTGTGTCTGTGGCCGATGTTTTGGGTGATACTGGGGACGATCGCCCAAACAACGATATCTCTATTTTTATTTCTAATTTGATGCAGCGCCTGGGAATCGGTTTAGCTACTACCGCTAGCAGTTATATGTTAATGGGCCCGATACTTGCCCCAGTTGCTAATCAAATTGGCATGGAAAACCACCGTCAAAATAAACCTTTAATGGCAAAAAAGTTCTACAAATTAGCAAGTTTAATTAACCTAAATTATGCACAACCTTACTATAATTTAGCTATGTTGTGCGACGAATTGAATGACGATCGCGGTGCGTTAGAGGCAATGCAAAATGCTGTATTGCGAGGACTTCCTGATGCTTCTGCTCAAATATCTAAATTATTCATTCGCAAGGATAAACATCAAGCAGCTTTAAAAGCGATCAACCTTTGTTTAGAGCACGCTAAACACGACGGAGTAAAAGCTGCTTGTATCAAAAATCGCGGCTGGATACGGTTCAAAGAACAGCAGTATGACGATGCGGAAATAGATTTTCAAACAGCAATTGGATTGAAAGAGGATAGCCCGGAAGCTCAGTGTTTTTTAGCACAGGTTATGGAAACTAAAGGTAAGCCCCATGAAGCGTTAGAACACTGGAAAAAAACGATTAAATATTCTAAATCTCGCGTACCAGAACAAGATAAATGTATCCAAACTGCCAAACAACATTTACGAATAAAAGGAAATATAAGATGAAAATCAGGATTGCAGTTTTTATAGCTTTAAGCTCGATCGCAACTACCGCACTAGCAGCCAGTAACAGAATATCCAACGGACTGATTATCCATAGTAGCGGGGAAGTTGCGATCGATCGCCAAAACGGCCTAATTGTCCGCCCTACCAGCGGTACGCCGCTTTATCCGGGAGACACACTGCGAACAGCGCAAAACGCCCAACTGACGATCCAATGTGCAGATTTGGGAATTAAGTCGATCGCACCGGGTGAAAATCAATTGAATAGCTGTTTGTTAGCCAAAGAAGAGTCGAAATCTGATTGTAGCACCGACTTGATTAAATGTCCCGATCGCGGCGACGGTAAAATTGCTTGGAATAGCGCGCCAATTCCTTATATAATCAGTCCGCGGCGCACGAAATTGCTCGACAGTAAGCCAATTTTGCGGTGGAATCCGGTTGCTGGTGCGACTAGCTATAAGTTGAGCCTCCGGGAAAATGGAGCGAAATTAAACTGGGAAATGACTGTTAGCGGTACTGAGGCTGTCTATCCGGGGGAACCAGCGCTGAAACCGGGTGTTAGGTACCGATTGATTGTCGAGGCGAATACGGGCGCTTCTTCTGAAAGTGCCGTGGGAGAAAGAGATACAGAGTTTAGCTTGCTGGATGAGAAGCAAGTTGAGGCTGTTAAGGATGCGGTTGGGGCGATCGACAAACAAGTACCTAACGAAAACGCCAAAAAATTAGCAATTTCTAGCGTTTATCTTAACACAAACTTGATAGCCGAAGCCATAGAAATTTTAGAAAATATACAAAAAGCAGGAGTGGAAACACCGCCAATTAATCGAGCGTTGGGCGATCTGTATCTGGAAAAGCTACAACTGGTTCCCCAGGCTGAAGTCTACTATTCCAAGGTGATTAATACGGCGAAACCTGACGATATTGAGGAGTTGACGGCCGCTCGATACGGATTGGGACAAGTTCATTCAGCCATGAGAAATAATCTGGAAGCTATGAAATATTTGCGAATGGCAAAAGATGGATATACAACTTTGGGAGATTTGCCAATGGCGGAAAAGGTAGAGAAGCAATTGCGAGATTTGCAAAGGAGGGAACAGAGGAAATAGTGAATTTTTGATGAATGTACGATCGCAATAACCAAAATTCGTAGGGGCGGGTTCGCGAGGGATTTTGTCACCCACAAATAATGTTTATAAACCCGCCCGCACCCAACCAATAACCCCAAAAAACCAAAATTCGTAGGGGCGGGTTCGCGAGGGATTTTGTCACCCACAAATAATGTTTATAAACCCGCCCCCACCCAACCAATTACCCCAAACAACATCCCCGCCACCGGGTTAAATTCAATGAATTATTAATATTTGGGTGGGGTGG